>NZ_FR894924.1:72337-88067 GCF_000434255.1 Ruminococcus sp. CAG:379
CTAAGGACGGCGCCGTATAACGGCAATACACCCAAGCGGCGGTCATATTCTTATGACCGCCGAATCCAATTATGAAAGGGCTTTCTGACATGGAGATCGACACCACAAAATTATCCCCTATGATGCAGCAGTATATGGCGGTCAAGAAGAAATACGGCGACGCCATTCTGTTCTTCCGTCTGGGAGATTTCTACGAAATGTTTTTCGATGACGCTGTGCTGGTATCCAAGCTGCTGGAGCTGACCCTCACCGGCAGGGACTGCGGCCTGGAGGAGCGTGCCCCCATGTGCGGCGTGCCCTTCCACAGCAGCGAGATCTACATCAAACGGCTGATCGGACTGGGGTATAAGGTGGCGATCTGTGAGCAGATGGAGGATCCTGCCCTTGCCAAGGGATTGGTGGAACGGGACGTGATCCGGTTGGTGACGCCGGGTACCCTCATCGAAAGCAGTATGCTGGACGATGCCTCCAACAACTTTCTTGGGGCTGCATACAGAACCGGGGACAGCGTTACCCTTTGCTTTGCGGACATTTCTACCGGAGAGGTGTCCATGCACACCCTGGAGGGCAAGCAACTGGAGGGGGATGTCATCAACCTCCTGTCCCGGTATACCCCGGCGGAGCTGCTGTGCAACGAAGCCTTTGTGCAGTTGGGAGGCTGCGGGGAATTTGTGAAGAACCGGCTTCACTGCATGCTGACCCTCCGGCAGGATAGCTGCTTTGATCCGGTGCAGAAGCGGCAGATCCTCTGCACCCAGTTTTCCGTGGAGGATCCGGCGGTGCTGGGTCTGTCGGAGGATGGGCAGGACTGCGCCTGTGCCTGCGGCTTGTTCGATTACATTGCGGACACCCAGAAATCCCTGGTAGGCAGATTTACGGATATCCGGATCCAGGGGCAGAATGCGGCGATGGGACTGGATCTTACTGCCCGGCGGAATCTGGAGCTGACGGAGACCCTGCGCAGCGGAGAACGCCGGGGCAGCCTGTTGTGGGTGCTGGATCGCACCGGCACTTCCATGGGCAAGCGTCTGCTGAAAGGGTGGCTGGAGCAGCCCCTCATCAGCCCTGCCCGGATCATGGAGCGGCTGGATGCTGTGGAGCAGCTTTGCAGGAAAAGCGCCGTGCAGATGGAGTTGAGCGAGATCCTCCGGCAGGTGTACGACCTGGAACGGCTCATGACCCGGGTCATGTATAAAACCGCTACCCCCAGGGATCTGAAATCCCTGTCGGTGACCGCATTACAACTGCCGGCGCTGAAGGCACAGTTGGAGCTGATGTCGGAGTCCAAGCTGCTGACACGGCTCAACAACCACATTTCCACCCTGGAGGCGGTATCCGACCTGGTGGAAAAGGCGATCGTTGAGGAGCCGCCCATTACCGTGAAGGATGGAGGGGTCATCAAGGATGGGTTCCATCCGGATCTGGATCAGCTGCGGAGCCTGATGGGCGGCGGTTCGGATCTGATTGCCCAAATTGAGCAGCGGGAGCGGGAATCCACCGGCATCAAGGGGCTGAAGATCGGCTTCAATCGTGTGTTCGGCTATTATCTGGAGGTCACGAAATCCTACTACGATCTGGTGCCCGCCCACTACATACGCAAGCAGACCCTGGCAAACTGTGAACGGTTCATCACCGAGGAGCTGAAGAATGCGGAAAACACCATTCTGGGCGCCAAGGAAAAGGCGTTGCGGATGGAGGCGGAGCTGTTTGCCCAGGTGCGGGATTTCCTGGCGGGGCAGCTTGCCCAGGTGCAGGAAACTGCCGTATCCGTGGCAGCGGTGGATGTGCTTTGCTCCTTTGCAAAGGTTGCCCAGGAAAACAACTACACCAAGCCGGAGATCGCCATTGACGGGGTCATCGACATCAAGGACGGCAGGCATCCGGTGGTGGAGCAGGTGCTGCAAGAGGAAGTGTTTGTGCCCAATGACGTGTACCTGGATCAGAAGGGCAGTCGCATGGCGATCATTACCGGCCCTAATATGTCCGGTAAGTCTACCTACATGCGGCAGGTGGCGCTGATTACGCTGATGGCGCAGATCGGCAGCTTTGTGCCCGCCCGGTACGCCAAGATCTCGGTGGTGGATCAGATCTTTACCCGGGTGGGTGCATCGGACGATCTGGCAGCAGGTCAGAGTACCTTTATGGTGGAAATGAGCGAGGTTTCCGCCATTCTCAAGTATGCCACCAAGCACAGTCTGGTGATTCTGGATGAAGTGGGACGGGGTACCTCCACCTTTGACGGGGTCAGCATTGCCCGTGCTGTGGCGGAGTATATCGCCAACAGTCGGCTCATTGGCTGTAAGACCTTGTTTGCCACCCACTACCATGAGCTGATTGCCCTGGAGCACAGCGTGGAGGGTGTGCGGAATCTGAGCATTGCCGTGAAAAAGCATGGGGACAGCATCCGCTTTTTGCGGAAGATCGTGCCAGGCGGCGTGGATGACAGCTACGGCATTGATGTGGCGAAGCTGGCAGGGCTGCCACCCAGGGTGGTGACCCGTGCCAAGGAGCTGCTCAAGGAACTGGAAAGCCAGGCACCTGTCCGGCAGGAGCAGCTGCCCCAGGACGGGCAGATCAGCTTTGCTGCCGTCAGCCGGGATCAGATTGCCGACCGGCTCCGCAAGACCCATCTGGATGAGCTTAGCGACCGGGAATGCCGGGAACTGCTGGAGGACCTGGTGCAGCTGGCACAGGCGTAATGCAGAGAAAGGAACAAGCATGTCGATTACGGTTTTACCCAAGGAATTATCAGAGCTGATCGCCGCAGGAGAGGTCATCGAGCGACCTGCCTCCGTTATCAAGGAACTGGTGGAAAACTCCATAGATGCAGGTGCCAGCCGGATCACTGTGGAGATCCGGAACGGCGGCTCTGTGTATATGCGCATCACTGACGACGGCTGCGGCATTGCACCGGAGGAGGTGCCCACCGCCTTTTTGCGGCATGCCACCAGCAAGATCCTGGAGAAGGCGGATCTGGACAACATCCACACCCTGGGCTTCCGGGGCGAGGCATTGGCATCTGTGGCGGCTGTGGGCAGGGTGGAGATGCTCACCAAGCAGGCAGGGGCGGAATACGGCGTGCGGTATCAGATCGAAGGGGGCACAGAGTGCGGCATGGAGCGCACCGGATGCCCGGAGGGTACCACCATCGTAATCCGGGATCTGTTCTTCAATGTGCCTGCCAGGCAGAAATTTCTGAAAAAGGACGTGACGGAAAGCAATGCGGTCAGTGCCATTGTGCAGAAGATCGCCCTGTCCCATCCGGAAATCGCCTTTACCCTGATCCGGGATCACCGCCGGGAATTCCATGCCGCCGGGGACGGTACCCTGTATTCCGCCATTTATGCGGTATACGGCAGGAGCTTTGCCCAGGATCTTCTGCCTGTATCCTACAGCGAAAACGGCGTCAGCCTGGAGGGCTATGTGATTAAGCCCCTGTACGCCAAGAACAACCGGTCTCTCCAGACCTTTTTCATCAACGGCAGATATGTGAAATCTGTGACCTGCTCGGTGGCGTTGGAGGAGGCATACCGGACACTGGTAATGACAGGTAAATTCCCGGCTTGTGTGCTGATGCTGACTGTGCCCCCGGAAACCGTGGACGTGAACGTACACCCGGCAAAGGCGGCGGTGCGGTTTACAGATGAAAAGCGGGTATCCTCCGCCGTGTTCTTTGCGGTAAAGAATGCGCTGATGCAGAATGGGCTGATCTATGAATTTCAGATGCGCCCCACTGCCGACTGGCAGCATGCTCCCAAGGAGCAGGAGCCGGGCTTTGCGGATGCGCCCCTGCCTCCGGTGCCTCCCCTGGAGTCGGTACAGCCGGCAAAGCCTGCCCCGATGCCTGCGCACCAGGAGGCTCCCGTTCCGGTGGCGGCTGTCAAGCCCATGCCGGTGGGAAATGTGCAGGTGACAGTGCACGCTCCCGAGCCGGTGGAAGCTCTGTATATGCACTCTCCCAAGCTGGAGTACGGGGCGGCGCTTGCTGCTCCGAAGCCAATCCGGGAGCCGGATCCACTGCCGGAGACATCGGCTGTCTTTGCCGGATTTGATCTGTTGCAGGATACCGCTGCGGCAAAGCAGGAGGAGCCGGTGCAGGCTCCGGTTCCGGCACCGGAGGAGCAGCCGAAGATCCGGGTGATCGGGGAGGCGTTCACCAACTACATTCTTGCCCAGGCAGGGGACAGCCTGTACATCATCGACAAGCATGCTGCCCACGAACGGGTGCTGTTTGAACAGTTCCGGGATGCAAGCCGCACCCCGGACAGCCAGATGATCCTCAACAGCAGTGAGTTGCTGTTGTCCGTGGCGGAGTTTGACGCTTTGCAGGCCAATCAGGAGGCGTTGAAGCAGCGGGGCTTTGCCTTTGACTTCTCCAATCCACCCTATGTGGCGGTATGCGCCGTGCCGGTGGTATGCGCTTCTCTGAATCTGGACGAACTGGTGCTGGAGCTGGCGGAGAATCTGGTACTGGGCAAGCAGGATCTGGCGTCCACCCAGCTGGAGGATGCCCTGCACACTATGGCATGCAAGGCGGCGATCCGGGCAGGGGATAAAAATGATCTGTCAGAGCTGCAGGCTCTGGCGGAGGAAGTGTTCGGGAACGAACGGATCCGGCATTGTCCCCACGGCAGACCGGTGTTGTTTGAACTGACCCGGCACGAGATCGAAAAGCAATTCAAACGGGTGTAGGGAGGCGTCCATGGAGCAGGAAAAAATATCGGTTCTGGCGGTGGTTGGCCCTACCGCATCCGGCAAGACAGCCTTGGGCATCGCCCTGGCACAGGCATACGGCGGAGAGATCGTGTCCGCCGACTCCATGCAGATCTATCGGGGTATGGACATTGCCACCGCCAAGCCGACCCCGGAGGAGCTTGCAGCAGTACCCCATCATCTGATCGGCTTTCTCCCCCCGGAGCAGTCCTTCAGCGTGGCGGATTATGTGGATGCTGCCCGTCGGGTCATCGGGGACATCCACAGCCGTGGAAAGCTGCCGGTAGTGGTGGGAGGCACGGGACTGTATGTGACCTCCTTGCTGGAGCATGTGCAGTTTGCTCAGATCCCTCGGGATGACGCAGTTCGGGCAGCCTTACAGGCACAGACGGCACAGGAGGGTACGGCAGGGCTGTATGCCCAGCTGTGCCAGGTGGATCCGGACAGTGCCGCTTGCATCCACCCCAACAACGTGCCCCGGCTGGTGCGTGCTATGGAGGTGTACCGGCTGACGGGAAAGCCCCTGTCTGCATTCAAGGCGGAGAGTCGGCTGGAGCCTTCCCCATACCGTACCCTGTGGCTGGGACTGTGCTATCCGGATCGACAGCAGCTGTATGACAGGATCGACCGGCGAGTGGATCAGATGGTGCAGCAGGGCTTGGTGCAGGAGGCGGCAGCGGCTTATGCAGCAGGGTGCATGGGCACAGCGGCGGCAGCCATTGGCTATAAGGAGCTGATCCCTTACCTGGAGGGGCAGGGAACTCTGGAGGACTGCATTGCCCGGATCAAGCAGGAGACCAGGCGCTATGCCAAGCGGCAGATGACCTGGTTTAGGAAAAATGAGCAAATTCAGTGGATTTCACGCACGGAATTTGACGAAGCAGAAGAAATTTTGGCTATCTGCAAGAAAAAGATAGCCAAGGCGGCTTTTTTGTGATATAATTTAGTGTGGTAGCTTAGGACAATTCCTTGCAGCCAAAACCAAGCCGCAAGAGCGGAGAAGGGATAAGCGAAATGAACAAATCGTTGAATTTACAGGACGTTTTTCTCAATCAGGCACGGAAAGAGCATATGGTTGTGACCTTTTATCTGACAAACGGATTTCAGTTCAAGGGGGTCATCAAGGGCTTTGACGGCTTTACCGTGATTTTGGACAGCGATGGCAAGCAGCAGCTTGTATACAAGCACGCCATTTCCACCATCATTCCTATGAAGCCCATTTCCATTCTGGACGCTACGGAAAAGGAAAACTAAACCATGAGCAGCTCGTGGATGTTGCGCATTGTGCGCTGGCTCCTTGCCGTAATGTCCATTGTCTGTGTGTTCAGTGTGGTGTACCATTTATACAACCAGCAGTACGAGACCGAAACCGCCATCTATGCCACGGCGGATGAATCCGTGGCGTTCCAGGGGGTGTATGTGCGGGATGAAACACCCTGCACCTATTCCGGTCAGGGGGCGGTCTGTTACCAGGTTTCCGATGGGGGAAAGCTGGGCGTGGACTCCGTGATCGCCCATATTTACGGGGACGAATCCCAGATCGACCTGCTGCAGCAGATCAGCGCACTGCAGAATGAACTGGCGCTTCTGGAAAAGATCCAGAACCCGGGCACCAGCGAGTCGGCGCAGCCTGCCAATCTGTCCGGACTGATCCAGGAGCATTACAAGAGTCTGATTCTCCACCGGGAACGGAATCAGCTGACGGCGCTGGAATCCGAAAAGGAACAGATGCTGATCCTGATGAGTACCTACCAGCTGATTACCAATGTGGGAATGGATTTTACCCCCCGGATCAATACCATCAACGCCCAGCTGACCGCTTTGCAGGCAAGCCAGAAGGCGCCGATGGATACGATCTATTCCGACCGTTCCGCCTATTTCGTCAGCTATGTGGATGGGTATGAGGATACCCTCACCAAGGAAGCCATTGACGATCTGACGGTGGAGGAAATCCGGGCGGTGACGGACGATACCAGTCAGTCGGACAACCGGGTCATCGGCAAGCTGATTGACGGGTACGAGTGGTACATTGTCGGTGTGATCGACAACGCCAAGTCCCTGTTTGAAACAGATATGAAGGTCACCTTCAAGTTTGAATCCACAGCGGAAACCGTTACCGGCGTGATCGATTCTATTCGTGCTACGGACAATCCAAACGAAAGCATCGTTGCAGTGCGCTGCGACCAGTTGACCCATGACCTGGTGCAGCACCGGACGGAGCGGGTGGAAATGATCAAGGGACAGTACGAAGGCATCAAGGTCAACCGGGAGGCTGTCCGGTTTGCACAGGTGGAGGAAACTGTAAAGGATCCGGAAACCGGTGAGGAGCAGACCCAGACAGTGGAGGCCCGGGGTGTGTATATCCTGCTGGGTGAACAGCCTGCCTTCCGCCGGCTGGACGTGATCTATGAGGGCAGTGATTATCTGCTTACGAGTCTGAACGCAGGCGAGGGCTATGTGTCCCTGTATGATGATATTATTGTGAATGGAGTGAGCGCGGATGGAACGTAGTGCAGAGCAGGTGCGGGAGAATTACAAACGCATTACGGACCGGATTGGTGAGGCGATGGCAAAGTACCGGAAGCCGGAGGAACAGGTTCAGCTGATGGCAGTGACCAAGACTGTGGATCCGGCGCTGGTAAACGTGGCAGTGGAATGCGGCGTGCGTCTGCTGGGGGAAAACCGGGTGCAGGAATATGAATCCAAAAAGGCACAGTATGACCCCAGGGCACAGGTTCAGTTCATCGGACAGCTGCAGACCAACAAGGTCAAGTATCTGATTCCGGAGATCTCCATGATCCAGTCTGTGGATTCCCTGCATCTGGCAAACGAGGTGGAGCGGATCGCCGCCCGGGCAGGCAAGGTGCAGGATATCCTGCTGGAGGTCAACATCGGCGGGGAGGAAAGCAAGGGAGGCATTCCGGCGGAGGAGCTGCATGGTCTGCTGGAGGAGGCTGCCCGGAAGCCCCATCTGCATGTGTGCGGACTGATGACCATTCCGCCCAAAACCGATGTTGAAAAATATTTTTTCCGGATGCAGAAACTTTTTATTGACATTTCGGCAGAAAACATGGATAATATAGATATGCATGTACTATCCATGGGAATGTCGGGGGATTATGTCGAAGCAATCAAGTATGGTTCCACACTGGTACGGATCGGCAGTGCGCTGTTCGGTGCAAGAGGATAGATGTATGGTTCCGTGCTGCCGTTTCCGCTGAGCATCAGGCAGCCGGAGAGAGATGGGCTTGGCGTTCCGGTACACGGGATGCAGGAGCGTGTCTCAAGGCAATATCGTACAGAATATGGCACGTTGTTGCCGCAAGAATTCATGCGGAGAAAAGGAGCAATGGTGATACTTATGAAGCTGTTAGATGACATTAAGAATTTTTTCCTTCCGCCAGAGGATGAAGGCTATGACGAGGGAGAGACTGTCAGAGAGAAGCCTGTACGCCGTGAGCGGGAGTATGACCACGACCGGGACAGAGACCGGGAGCACAGCCGTGACCGGGGTCGGGATTACGATGAGGATCCGGAGGAAAAGAGAAATAAGGTTGTGAATATTTCTGCCACTGCACAGCTGCAGGTGGTTCTGGTGAAGCCGGAGGTATTTACCGACGCAAAGCAGATCGCAGATCATCTGATTGCAAAGAAGACCGTGGTTCTGAATCTGGAAACGGCTTCTGCCGAGAACAAGAGAAGAATCATTGACTTTCTGGTGGGCGTTGCCTATGCAAACGGCGGCAGTCTGAAGCCGGTTGCGAATCTGACCTATATCATCACCCCCTATAACGTAGGCTTTATCGGTGAGGATCTGGTAGGCGAACTGGAAAACAACGGCGTTATCATCTGATGAACCGGGAGGATGGGGAATTGATCTCTGCTCGGGCAACGGATCTGCTGAAAGCCTGTGACCGCAGCAATGCGCCCAGGTTTACCGCATTTCTCACAGAGGGGGAGTGCGCACTGGCTCAGCAGACTCTGGAGCGCCTGCATGGAAGCTTTGCGTTCTTTGGCGGGTATGCACAGGCACAGCGGCGCATCTTATGTGTGCATCCACCGGAGTATGCCCCGGAGGAGCAGGCGTATCCCATTGCCTGCGTACATCTGACCTATCGCCGGGCGGATAATCTGACCCATCGGGATGTGCTGGGTGCTCTCATGCATCTGCGGCTGCGCCGGGATGCGATTGGGGATATTCTGCCCCAGGAGGGACTGACCCAGGTGTTCCTGCATAAGCCGGTGGCACAGTTAGTCTGCGATGAGCTGCGCAAAATCGGCAGAGTAGGGATTCGGGCGGAGCTTGCCGCCTACACAGGCAGCTTTGTGCAGGAGTTTGAACCCATCGAAGGGACAGTTCCCTCCCTGCGTCTGGATGCAGTGGTGAGTCTGGCAGCCCGGATCAGCCGGGAAAAGTCGGCGGTTCTCATCCACGGCGGACAGGTCACTGTGGGCGGGCTGCCGGTACTGACACCTTCTGCCCTGATCGGACAGGATGCGGTATTTTCTGCACGAGGTTTCGGAAAATTCCGCCTCGCACAGGTATCCGGCATCACAAAAAAGGGCAGACTGCATATAACCATTGAGAAATTCATGTAGACAATTTCAGAAAGGAGTGGATCTTCGTCACAGCACGGAGATCGGTCTTGTTATGATTACAGCAAAGGACATTAAGAACAAGAGATTTGAGAAGGCTGCGTTCGGCTATAAGCAAGAGGAAATTGACGAATACATGCAGCAGCTCGAGGCGGATTTCAGAGCCATGGAGCATGACCTGGAGGATGCCAACGCAAAGATCCAGCTGCTTGCGGACAAGGTTCGGGAGTATCGTGCGGATGAGGATGCCCTCAAGGATGCTCTGCTCGGTGCGCAGAAGCAGGGCAAGCATGTGATCGCTGAAGCCAACGAAAAGGCTGCGGAGATCCTGCAGGAAGCACAGGCAAGAGCAGAACAGCTCAACGACGAGGCTACCCGTCAGCATGAGCAGGCGATGGCGGCAAACCGGGCGGAGATCGACCGGGAGAAGCAGGCACTGATTGTTGCGCAGAATCAGGTCGCTGATTTCAAGAAGAGCCTGTTTGATATGTACAAGGCACATCTGGAACTGATTTCCCAGATGCCGGAACCGGATTACGATGCATCGACAGAGCCGGAAGCGCCCAGTGAGCCGGAGCAGCCGGAGGCGCCTGTACAGACTGATGAGGAACCGATCCTGGAGGATACACCCAAGCGGGATCCGTTTGCTACCTCTCAGTTTTCTGCAAAGACCATCCGGGGAGAGTATGATTCCCGGTTCGGAGATCTTCATTTCGGACAGAAAAATAACAATGCAAAGGATGAATAACCGTGCCACAGGATTATAACCAGACATTGAATTTGCCCAAAACCGATTTCCCGATGCGGGGAAACCTGCCCAAGCGTGAGCCGGAGACCCTGGCGCACTGGGAGGAAGAAAACCTGTATCAGAAAATGGTTGCACGCAACGAAGGCAAGCCCAAGTACGTGCTGCATGACGGCCCCCCCTATGCCAACGGCGAGATCCATCTGGGCACGGCGCTCAACAAGGTGCTCAAGGATTTTATCGTTAAGTACAAGAATATGAGCGGCTTCTGCGCCCCCTATGTGCCCGGCTGGGACACCCACGGTCTGCCCATCGAGCTGAAGGCTATGAAGGCGATCGGCGTGGAAAACGGTGCCATTGAACCGGTGGAGCTGCGGAAGCACTGTGCGGACTATGCCATGAAGCATGTGCGCAACCAGATGGCGCAGTTCAAGCGTCTGGGCAGTCTTGGAGACTACGATCACCCCTATCTGACCCTGCGCCCGGAGTATGAGGCACGGCAGGTGAAGGTGTTCGGCAAGATGGCGAAGGACGGGTACATGTACAAGGGTCTTAAGCCTGTATATTGGTGCCCGGATTGCAATACGGCGCTGGCAGAGGCGGAGATCGAGTACGAGAACGATCCTTGCAAGTCTATTTATGTGAAGTTCCGTGTTACGGATGACAAGGGCGTGTTTGCGGCAGCCGGCATTACCGGGGACATCTATTTCGTGATCTGGACCACCACCACCTGGACGATCCCGGGCAACCTGGCGATCTGCGTGGGACCGGAGTATATTTATACCCTGGTGCATGCCAACAACGAATATTATGTAATGGCGCAGGAGCTTGTGGCAGAGACCATGAAGGCTGCGGGCATTGCGGAATATGAAACCATCGGCGCCTTCAAGGGCAGCGAACTGGAATATATGCAGACCAAGCACCCGCTGTATGACCGGAATTCCATGGTCATCGTGGGGGATCATGTGACACTGGAAAGCGGTACCGGATGCGTCCACACGGCACCTGGCTATGGCGTGGAGGACTTTGAGGTCTGCAAGAATTATGACGAGATCGGCATTCTGGTCTGCGTGGACGACAAGGGTCGTCAGACCGCAGAAGCTGGTGAATTTGCCGGACTGGATACCGCAGAGGCAAACAAAGCCATTGCGGCACGGCTGGTAGAGACCGGTGCGATGTTTGCCAGTGCAGATATCGTGCACCAGTACCCTCACTGCTGGCGTTGCCATAGCGCCATTATCTACCGGGCAACGGAGCAGTGGTTCTGCTCGGTGAATGGCTTTAAGGATGAAGCCATCAAGGCAATTGAAAGCGTGAACTGGATCCCTGCATGGGGTGAGGAGCGTATCAAGGGCATGGTGCGTGACCGGAGCGACTGGTGTATTTCCCGTCAGCGTACCTGGGGCGTGCCCATCCCGGTGATCTACTGCAAGGACTGCGGTAAGCCCATTATCACGGACGAAACCATTGAAGCTATTTCCGAGCTGTTCCGGAAGGAAGGCTCTGATGCATGGTACACCCGTCCCCTCAGCGATTTCATTCCTGCATCCGTTGCCTGCGCATGCGGCTGCAAGGAATTTGAAAAAGAACATGACATTATGGACGTGTGGTTCGACAGCGGCGTATCCCACACCGCCGTACTGGATGAATATGACGAGCTGTACGCACCCTGTGACCTGTACCTGGAAGGTGCGGATCAGTACCGGGGCTGGTTCCAGTCCAGTCTGCTGACCTCCGTGGTATACAAGGGCTGTGCGCCTTACAAGAATGTCTGCACCCACGGCTGGGTGGTAGACGGTCAGGGCAAAACCATGCACAAGTCCCTGGGCAACGGCATTGATCCCAGTGAGATCACCGACAAGTACGGAGCAGACATTCTCCGCCTGTGGGTAGCTTCCTCGGATTATCACTCCGACATCCGGATCTCCAAGGAAATTCTGGGACAACTGTCCGATGCGTACAAGAAGATCCGGAACACTGCCCGGTTTATTCTGGGCAACCTGAGCAACGGCAAGGGCTTCAACCCGGATGCGGACAGCGTATCCGATGACCAGCTGACAGAGCTGGATCGGTGGGCGCTGATGCGGCTGGATCAGCTGATCGACAAGGCGAATGCAGGCTATAATTCCTTTGATTTCCACATTGTATTCCATGCCATCCACAACTTCTGCGTGGTGGATATGTCCAGCTTCTACCTGGATATTATCAAGGATCGCCTGTACTGCGAGGGGGAGGATTCCGTGCTGCGCCGTGCTGCACAGACCACCATGTACCGGGTACTTTCTGGTCTGGCAAGACTGGTCGCTCCCATCATGAGCTTTACCGCTGAGGAGATCTGGAGCTACCTGCCCCATGCGTCCTCTGACCAGGCGGAAAGCGTGTTCCTCAACGATATGCCCCAGAAGAGCGGTCTGACCTTTGCGGCGGATTTTGTCCAGAAGTGGAGCCGGATCTATGAGCTGCGTCTGGTTGCCAACAAGGCACTGGAGGAAAAGCGCAACGAGAAGCTGATCGGCAAGTCTCTGGAAGCAAAGCTGACGGTTGCCTGCCGGTTCGATGAGGATTACAATATGCTGTCCGGCATGCCGGAGGCGCTGCGTGATATCTGCATCGTGTCCGACCTGCATGTAATCAAGGATGAGAGCCTGCCTACGGATACGCCCTTTGCGGTGACAGTGGAGAAGGCAGTGGGCGACAAGTGCGAACGCTGCTGGGCATACTCCGAAACAGTGGGTACCGTTCCGGAGCATCCGACCCTGTGCGCGCGGTGTGCAGGCGTTGTAAAATAAGAACTTGATGACAGCTTGTCACTCTGGATCCAAGGGGCGGCAGGCTGCCTTTGTTGGGAGGCATGTGCATGATCCTTGCGGTTGCAGCCATGGCGCTGCTGGTGGGTGTGGATCAGCTGATCAAATATCTGGTGGTTCGGGACTTTGCCCTGGGAGAATCCAGGCGTTTCCTCCATTTCGGCGATACGGAGCTGATGAACCTGACCTATGTGCGCAACGACGGAGCCGCATTCAGCAGCATGAGCGGACAGCGGGCGATCCTGATCGGTCTGCCGGTGATTCTGCTGGGCGTCTGCGTCTGGGCCATGTGGAAATACGGCCGCAACAGTCCGTTCCTCAAGTGGAATCTGACATTGGTCATGGCTGGGGGGATCGGGAATCTCATCGACCGGATCTTCCGGGGCGGAGATGTGGTGGACTATCTGGATATCCGGCTGTTCCACTTTGCAGTTTTTAACTTTGCCGACTGCTGCATCTGCATCGGGGTATTTCTGATCCTGCTGTACATGCTTTTTGACAAGAGCGGCAAGGAATCCCCCAAGGAGCAGCCCCATGCGTGAGGTCATGCTGACGGCTGACGGCAGCGGCATGCGGTTGGACAAATGGCTTACAGAGCAGCTGCCGGAGTTGAGTCGTTCCGGGGTGCAGCATCTGATCGAGCAGGGCGCAGTGCTGTGCAACGGGAAACCGGCGGCAAAGAACCTAAAGCTCCGGGAAGGGGACAGCCTGCTGGTGCAGATTCCGGATCCTGCCCCACTGGAGGATGTACAGCCCCAGAACCTGCCGCTGGAAATCGTATACGAGGATGAAGCCCTGCTGGTGGTGAACAAGCCCAAGGGCATGGTGGTGCATCCGGCGGCAGGGCATCCGGACGGCACACTGGTGAATGCCCTGCTGTATCACTGCCAGAGCAGACTGTCCACTATCAACGGGGTGATCCGTCCCGGTATCGTGCACCGGATCGACAAAAACACCAGCGGTCTGCTGATGGTGGCGAAAACGGATTTTGCCCATCAGCATCTGGCGGAGCAGATCAAAGACCACAGCTTTACCCGGGAATACGAAGCCATTGCCTGCGGACGGTTCCGGGAGCCTTCCGGCACGGTGGATGCTCCCATCGGCAGAAGCACAGCGGATCGGCAGAAAATGTGCGTGACGGAGAAAAATGCCCGGTATGCGGTGACCCATTATGCAGTGCTGACCCAGTTTGCAAAGCATGCTCATATCCGGTGTCGTCTGGAAACAGGGCGCACCCATCAGATCCGGGTGCATATGCGCTACATCGGGCATCCCATTTACGGAGACGATGTGTACGGCACGGCTGTCCCCGGTCTGGAGGGACAGTGCCTGCATGCCAAAAAAATCGGGTTTGTGCATCCGGTTTCCGGCGTATACATGGAGTTTGACAGTGCGCTGCCGGATTACTTTGTCCAGGCACTGAAAAAGGTGGAGCATATACATGTTTAAAGATTTGAAGCATTTGCTGCTGATATCGGATCTGGACGGCACTCTGTTGCCCTTCGACAAGCGGATTCCTCCGGAGGATCTGGAGATCATCCGGCAGTTTCAGGCTGCGGGAGGACGGTTCACCATTGCCACCGGCAGAACTTATGAGGCAGCGTCTGTTTACCTGGAGCAGGTGCAGCCCAATGCGCCGGTGATTCTCTACAACGGTGCAATGCTGTTTGACCCGGTGAAGAAGCAGCCCATTGCTACTCTGCCCCTGGCATCCTCTGTCCGGCAGATTGTCCGGGAACTGCTGGACTGGAACCCGGACATGGGTGCGGAGATTCTGACGGCGGATGGGATCTATGTGATCCGGCTTAATGCGGTGGAGCGACAGCATATTGCCACCTGCGGCGTGTCCCCGGTGTTCACGGATCTGGCGCATGCACCGGAGGACGGGTGGCTCAAGGTGCTGTTTGCCCTGGAGCCGCCGGAGGTGGATCGGCTGGCGGCGTATGCTGCGTCCCGGCAGGATACGGAAGTGGAATATGTCCGGTCGGCGGATGTGTTCCTGGAGATCCTGCCGGCAGGGGTATCCAAGGGTACAGCCATTGCCCGGTTTCGGGATCGGCTGGCGGACAGGGACACCCAGATTGCCGCAGCCGGGGATTACGACAATGATCTGACCATGCTGCAGCATGCGGATGTGGGTATCGCACCTGCCAACGCCCAGCCCAATGTGAAGGCGGCGGCGGATCTTGTACTGCCGGATACCTGTGACCAGCATGGGCTGCCAAGGCTCATGCAACAATTGATGGAACGAACTTGAGCATGGCTCATGGAAATAATGGAGGTATATTCATGGACGCAACGATTGAAAAACGGCTGCAGGCCACTGCCTGCAAGGTGCGGATGGGCATCATCGAGGGCACCTACTGCGCAAAATCCGGTCATCCCGGCGGATCATTATCCATTGCAGATCTGCTGACTTACCTGTATTTTGTAAAGCTGAATGTGGATCCAAAGCATCCGGACATGCCGGAGCGTGACCGCTTTGTGCTGTCCAAGGGGCATACGGCACCGGCTTTGTATGCGACCCTGGCACAGCGTGGCTTCTTCCCGGAGTCTGAACTGAGATCCCTGCGGCACATCGGAGCAATGCTTCAGGGTCATCCCTGCATTCACATTCCCGGCATCGATATGTCCAGCGGCTCCCTGGGACAGGGTATTTCTGCGGCATGTGGCATGGCACTGTCTGCAAAGTACAACCAGAAGGATTATCGGGTCTATACCGTTCTGGGAGACGGTGAGATCGAGGAGGGACAGGTCTGGGAGGCTGCCATGTTCGCAGCCCACTACGGACTGGACAATCTGACTGCCATCGTGGACAATAACGGCTTACAGATCGATGGCCCCATCACAGAGGTCAGCTCTCCGGAGC
>NZ_FR894924.1:88219-99634 GCF_000434255.1 Ruminococcus sp. CAG:379
TCAAGGGCAAGGGGGTTTCCTTTATGGAAAACCAGTGCAGCTGGCACGGCACTGCCCCGAATCAGGAGCAGTATGAACAGGCAATGACTGAATTGCGGACGCAGCTGTCCGGACTGGAGGGTTAAGCAATGGCTGATGTAAAAAAGAAGGCGACCAGAGAAAGCTACGGTGAGGCGCTGGCAGCACTGGGCGAAACCTATGAAAACCTGGTGGTTCTGGATGCAGATCTGGCGGCGGCAACCAAGACCGGCATTTTCAAGAAGAAGTATCCGGAGCGGTTTTTTGACTGCGGCATTGCCGAGGCTAATATGATGGGCGTGGCAGCGGGTCTGGCCACCACCGGCATGATCCCCTTTGCAAGCACCTTTGCCATGTTTGCAGCAGGCCGTGCCTTTGAAATCGTGCGCAATTCCATCGGCTATCCCCACCTGAACGTGAAGATCGGCGCCACCCATGCGGGCATTTCCGTGGGAGAGGACGGTGCTACCCACCAGTGCAACGAGGATATTGCCCTGATGCGCACCATTCCTGGCATGACCATCCTCAACCCGGCGGACGATGTGGAAGCCCGGGCAGCGGTGGAGGCTGCGGTAAAGTATCAAGGCCCGGTGTACCTGCGGTTCGGCAGATTGGCTGCTCCCATCTTCAACGATCCGGCAACCTATCACTTTGAAATGGGCAAGGGCATCACCCTCCGGCAGGGCAAGGACGTGACCATTGTTGCCACGGGACTGATGGTTTCCGAAGCACTGGAGGCTGCTGCGACCTTGGCAAATGAAGGAATTGACGCAGGGGTCATCAACATTCACACCATCAAGCCTCTGGATACGGAGTTGATCTGCAAGGCGGCACAGCAGACCGGTCTGCTGGTAACCGTGGAGGAGCACAGCATCATCGGCGGTCTTGGCTCTGCGGTGGCAGAGGCAGTCACCGGCTGCTGTCCGGTACCGGTGGCACGGATCGGTGTCAACGACGAGTTCGGATACAGCGGCCCGGCGGTGGAACTGCTGAAGAAATTCGGCTTGTGCGCATCCAATATTGTGGCTGTTACCAAGGCAGCCATGACAAGAAAGCAGAAGTAAGAGAAAAGGGCGGCACCGTTAAGATGCTGCCCTTTTGCATGGGGGTACGTATGGGAGACTGGATCTGGTGCATCTGCATCGGCACCATCGGCATGTTCTTTGTGGCGATGAACTATATTGCCATGTTTCAAAGCAAAAAAACAGGCAGATTTATCTCCGGATTTCCTCTGATCGGCGGTATTCTGCTGTTTCTTGCATTTTTCCTTTCGCCGATCCGGTGGCTTTCGGTAGTATGCCTGCTGGACTACGGCATATGGATGCTGCCCTTTGTTCTGATCCGGGAGGCGATTCGGAACAAACGCCGGAGCAGGCAGGCGTCCTCAGACAAAGAGGAGCCTCATAGTTAGGGCAACACCCCGCAAATCTTGCGAAATTCTGCCTGAAAAATCACCCGGGACAGGATGCGTTCCGGACGATTGTTGTATGTCTTAAGAAAACTGCTGATCTAAAACGGGAGGGTTTTGTGGAATACGTAATCAGAAAAATAAAGCAGGAAGAAACCAAAGTGTTGGATACTTTTTTATATGAGGCAATTTTTATTCCGGAAGGAGTAGAAGCTCCGCCCAGAGAAATAATCAACCAGCCGGAATTGCGTGTGTATGTTGATGGCTTCGGAAGCAGAATAGGCGATATTGCCTTTGTTGCGGAATCGAATGGGATTGTAGTCGGAGCTGTATGGGTTCGTATTATGGATGATTACGGGCATATAGATGATGAAACTCCATCCTTTGCAATTTCTCTTTTGAAAGAGTATCGTAATTATGGGATTGGCACAGAACTAATGAAAACGATGTTGCATGAATTGAGAGACTGTGGTTATAAACAATCCTCGTTAGCCGTTCAAAAACAAAATTATGCAGTGAAGATGTATAAAAAAGTGGGGTTTCAAATTGTTGATGAAAATGAGGAAGAATATATTATGGTCTGTAGGTTGTAGTGGTTCCTATAGGGTTATGGATATCAATAGTGGAAGGTACTTCCGCCGATGAACTCCCGCACCAGGGAGATTCCCGGTACCAGATCCTGGGGCACCGGCTCCAGCGCCTGGAGAAATGCGGCGATGTCCGCATACTGGGCGTAGTCCGGGTAGGTGTCTGCGATATTTAGCAGATCCGGCAGGAGGATGGAACGGTATACGCTTGGCTCGTAATCGATAAAGGTGTCGATCTGATAGGCTGCCCGATGCTTAAAGGGCATGATGTACTGATGCTCTCCCCGGCTGACGCTTTCAAACAGCCGGAAGGTGTCCACCGGCTCCCTGCCCCGGAAAAACCGATCCCGCATCAGACGGCGCATGAGCCGGATCTTGGAGGGATGCAGCAGAGCGCCGTCTTCTGCCTGGAGCCGTGTGCGGACGCTGACATAAATGCAGGAGGCAAAGGCGCCTGCATTGCCGGTGACCTTCGGATTCAGCGCATGGATCCCTTCCAGGATCACCAATTCATTGGGTCTGCGCTGAATGGTCTTGCCTGGCTCCCGGCACTGCTTTGCAAAATTGAATACCGGCAGCTGGATGGGCTCACACCGGGAGAGCCTTTCCAGATGTTCATTCAGCAGGGGGATATCCAGCCGGTAGGGGGATTCGTAGTCGACGACCCCGTGCTCGTTCAGTGCTTGAGGAGTCTGGGATTCCGGCAGGTAGTAATTGTCCATGGACAGTACCATAGCAGCGCATCCCCAGCCCTCCAGCAGCTGTTCGATCCGCAGGGCGGAGGTGGTTTTGCCGGAGCCGGATGGACCGGACAGCAGCAAAATGGGCTTTTCCTTCCGGTGCTTCAGAATATCCAGAGCGATCCGGGTCAGCTGCTGGGTGTAGCGCTGCTCGGATTCGGCAATGGCGTAGATCGGGTCTGTATGCATTTGCTGATTCAGCATGGAAATTTCCAGTTTTCTCATAAGATGTCCCTTTCTGCATGCAGGTAGCATGCGTTATCGGTTCATTTTACAGTATAGCATGTTCCGGAGAAAATGACAATAGACACTGGGCGGCATTTGTATGGCAGACGGAAGTTTGAAAAAACCTCTTGACAAGCACAGGCGCTGTGCTATACTGTAGCAAATTGAATAGGTTGCAAACCGTTGAAGCGGAGATAACGGTAATCATGATCTCACAGAGAGTCCGGGCAGGTGGAAGCCGGGCAAACCCCAGATTATCAAATGGACCGCTGAGGGCGCAGTCAAAAATACAGTATTTCTGTGTTGAGTATTCTGCGACGTGTGGGCATACGTCAGTTGCCGGGGAGCGGTAGGAGTGTCTCTTCCGCAGATGCATCCGGTTGACTTTTCAATTGGCCTGTGCTAAAATAAAAACAGATGATTATCATTTTTACACAGGAAGGGACGTTCATCATGGAGCAGAAAAAAGCAAGATTCCATATGCCTGGATTTACGATCAATGCACAGTTCAATCTGGTGTTTCTCAATATGTATCGGAATATGCCGCAGTTTTTCCGGGAAGAAGCGGAGATTGCCTCTTTTTACGACGCTTTCTCTCCGGCTGTATGGAACGGTGGTCGAACCATCGGCGGGTATAGTTGTGACGAGGCTACCATCCGCAATATTCTGGCGGCATTTAACGACCTGGGCATGCCACTGCGGTTCACCTTCACGAACCCTGTGCTGAAGGAGGAACATCTGAAGGACGAATACTGCAATATGATCATGCGCCTTGCCAATAATGGACTCAATGAGGTAATTGTAGCATCCCCCTTGTTGGAGGCTTACATTCGGGAAAAGTATCCGAAGTATAAAATCACCAGCTCCACCTGTAAGCGTCTGACGGATCCGGAGCTGGTGCGACAGGAGTTGGAGAAGGACTACCATGTGGTGGTATTGGATTATGATCTGAACAATCACTTTGATATTCTGGAGCAGCTGCCCCACAAGGAAAAGTGCGAACTGCTGATCAATTCCTGCTGTGCGCCCAGGTGCCCCTTCCGGAGCGAGGAATATCGGCTGGTAGGCTTGCAGCAGATTGCCTACAACGAGCATATGAAGAAGCATCCGGATAAGCCCTTCAATATGTCCGATTATTCTGCGGATACGGTGAAGAAGAATATCAAATGCCCCTCCAAGGGCAATAATATTTTTGATAGTATGAAGTGTTCCCATCACATCAGCCCGGATGCCATCCGGGAGAAGTACCTGCCTATGGGGTATCATCAGTTCAAGATCGAAGGGCGTACCGCCAGCAAGCTGTTTTTGCTGGAGAATTATATGTATTATCTTATGAAACCGGAGTGCCGGGATGAGGCACGGTTCTTGTTCCTGCATAATCTGGAGCGGAACGGACTCATCAAGATCGGTTAAGGCAAAATAAAAAAGCCCCGATTTGATCGGGGTTTTTTGTCATGGTGAGACATGAGGGATTCGAACCCTCGACCCTACGCTTAAAAGGCGTATGCTCTACCGACTGAGCTAATGTCTCACATGAGTTATATTATAACAAAGTTTTTTGGATCTGTCAAGCTTTTTTGAAAAGAAAGTGCAGAATTTTTGGGATGCCTCTGTGTTCAAACAGAAAAGAAACCGCCGATGTGCCGCAAACACATCGGCGGTTAGTACTATTAGAAAATGCTGTGTGGCAGAATCAATCCAGATTTGCCAGCTGTCGCAGCAGAACGGATACGTCCGACATGGTAACACTGCCGTCCTTGTCCAGATCACCATTGCCAATACCGGTGCCGGTGATCTCAATCTCTTGATCTTCAGCAATAAACCGGGCAAGCAGGACAGTGTCCGCAATATCAATGCTGCAGTCCAGATTGATATCTCCGTCTACTGCCAGGCTGTTTGTGCCCAGTACAGAATTCGTGATGCTTTCGGGACAGAGATATTCCGGCTGAAGGTCATAGGCTTCATACAGATCTGCTGCGAGCGCAAATTCTGTTTCAAAGGCGCATGCCTCTTTCGGCGTGATTTGATAATAATAGTCATGCTTTACAACTGTCCAATCCAGTCCTTTGGCACGCAGGTAATCCTCAACTGCGGTCCAAGACACATCGGTATCACTGTGATAGGTTAGCCCGCTTTCGCTTCGGAGCTTCTGTACCTCATAGTAACGTGCGGTCTGTCCCCAAGAATAAAACTCGGAGATAAGTCCGGCTTTTGCAAGATCACGCATGAGAGCGTCGGCAATCTCAGCAGAGCTGACTTCTGTTTGCAAATTCTGTAATTCATAAGTGTCCTCGGGGGCAAAAGGATCCACAATCCGATACAGGTATGCATCGGATTCAGAGGAATATTTACCGCACGCAAGATTCGGGTAGTATTGCTTGATGATTTCCACCGCCTGATTGTATGCATTAAGGTCTGGACGCAGCGTAAAGCGGAGCTGATTTTCGTTGATGTATGCCACATAAAAGGAACTGCATGCAGTGTCACTGGAATTTTCCTTTGCCAACACCTTGTAGTGATCCTGTGCGCCATAAGACTTCCCGACCCAAGCCATCATGCCTTTGTCGTCCAGCTGCTGCATATTGCTGAATACATCGCTGTCGGTGGTACCCCAGCAATAGGGTAGATCTGCTGCCTGCACGCTGACTGCCAAATTCGCCATGGCAGCAACGGTGATTCCAAAGGATAACATCTGAGCGGACTTCTTTTTCATATAAAACAACTCCCTTCTACTCTGTAGCATATGTAATTTCTGCTATATGATATGATTATTATCGTAATAAAATTTAAGAATATCATCGGTAATACGTACACCAGAATTATAGGAACCACTAGTACCTGATGTATGAATACCTTGTATTCATAGTTCGTTACAATTATCACCTCCTATGATCGTAAGGTGCTGGTATGCTTCATCTCTACTAATTCTATTATACATCAAAATCAGGAAAAGTCAAGTAAAATTTGTGAAGATCTCTGATTATTTCTAATTTGCATGTATACAAAAGTAATCATCAATCAAACCAAGTGTCCCCATGCTCGAACGGTTCAACGGAAATGCTTTGTATCATGAATTGTTCAACTGCGTCTCTCAATAGATGCACGTCCATCGTCTCCAAAAAGGGGAAAACCCCGATTCTGGTGAAATCGGGGCTTTGTTAAATATGGGAAAAGAATGTCGGCGAGGCAAATCAGGAGTCCGGGTATTTCCGGACAATGTCCAATGCATGCAATGGTGAAACGGCATCATCGGACAGCATGTGAATGAGCATTTTACCAGCGTTTCGTTGGCAGAACAATCTTTCACCAGAATCAAGTCATTGGATGCAGTGCAGATATCATAGGTATAGGCGATTTGTCCTCTCCACCGAATCTGCCTGGTATGGTAGGTATACTGCATGACGTGATTCTCCTACTCTTTACCATGTAAAATAATAGTAAAATCATTTTATCGCCTTCACATATATAAACGAATTTCAGAAGGCAAATGGGTCATGTTCAAACAAAAAAATATCTGAAAATATCTGCTTTCCTCCAATTCTTTGTTTTTCGACTTTTCTGTAGCATGAAATATGGTACAATTGTGCATAAAAACACCCCAATTGTGAATTGAAAATGTACAAATGATGTGTTACAATGATAGCATGCCCAAAGAAGGCATAGCTGCAACAGAAAACAATCAGACAAAACAGGGGGATGAATGTATGAAAAAAATCGGTTCCTTGCTTCTGGCAGGAGCGCTGGGTCTGAACCTGGCAGCGATGGGTATGAGCCATAGAGTGTCCATCGCCGCTGCCGCAGACAAAAGCTGTGTGGTGGAGAACCTGGATCGGGGCATTTGCGCCATCAATACCGGTTCCGGCATGCTGGTGAACTGGCGGTTCCTTGCCAACGATCCGGACGATGCAGTGTTCCGGCTGTACCGGGGCAATACCCTGGTGTACACCAGCGATGCGGGCGATGCCACCAGCTACCTGGACAAGGGCGGCAGCGCCAGCGATACTTATCGGGTGGAAATGCTTTCCGGCGGAACGGTGCAGACCAATGATACCTGTAAGCTGACCTCCAACACCAATTATTTTCAGCTGAATCTGGATCCACCCACCAGCAGCGGCTGTACTTACTCGCCCAACGACTGCTCTGTGGGCGATGCAGATGGCGACGGGCAGTATGAGATCTTTCTGAAGTGGGACCCTTCCAACTCCCAGGACAACTCCAAGGGCGGCAAAACAGACAAGGTGTATATCGACTGCATCAAGCTGGACGGCACCCGGCTTTGGCGGATCGATCTGGGTTGGAACATCCGTGCCGGAGCTCATTATACCCAGATGCTGGTGGCGGATTACGATCTGGACGGCATTGCCGAGTTGGTATGCAAAACCTCCGACGGCACAGTGGACGGCACCGGCAAGGTGATTGGGGACGGTTCCAAGGTATACCGGAATTCCAAGGGCTATATTCTGACGGGGCCGGAATATCTGACCCTGTTTGACGGCAAGAACGGTGCAGCTTTGGATACCATCAATTACAACCCGGGGCGGGGCACGGTTTCAGCCTGGGGAGATAAATACGGCAACCGGGTGGATCGGTTCCTGGGTGCGGTGATGTATCTGGACGGGGAACGTCCCAGCGCAGTTACTGTTCGGGGCTATTATACTCGAATGACCGCCTGCGCTTATGACGTGGTGGACAAGAAGCTGAAACAGCGCTGGTATTTTGATACGGGCAACTCCTCCTCTGCGCAGGGGTATGGGGACGGCAACCACAACTGTATGCCTGCGGATGTGGATGGTGACGGCAAGCAGGAGCTGATCCTGGGTGCTACCTGTCTGGATGATGACGGGAAGGTGCTGTGGTGCACCAATAAGGGACATGGAGATGCGCTGCATGTGGGAGATCTGCTACCCAACCGTCCCGGCATCGAGGTTTGGGTCTGCCATGAGGATAAACCCTACGGGGTATCCCTGCTGGACGGCAAAACCGGTCAGACCATTTTCCATGTGGATGGCAGCAGTGATACCGGCAGATGCTGTGCGGATAACGTTTGGGCAGGCAATGCCGGTGCGGAATTCTGGGGACTTGGCAATGACGTATTCAACGGCAGCGGCACCAAGCTTTCCATGCGTCGTCCGGCAATCAATTTTCTGAGCTATTGGGACGGGGATCTGGAGCGTGAGATCCTGGATGGCTATACGGATTCCCCTGCAACCATCAGCAAGGTCAAGACGGACGGCACGCTGACCACCCTTCTGACGACGGATGGATACTATACCTGCAACACCACCAAGGGCACACCCTGTCTGTCAGCGGATCTGTTCGGGGACTGGCGTGAGGAACTGATCGTCCGGGCAAGTGACGGCAAGTCCATCCGGATCTACTGTACGCCCTATGATACGGACTATCGGATCACCACGCTGATGCATGATGTACCATACAGAACCCAGGTGGCAGGGCAGAATATTGCCTACAACCAGCCGCCCCACCCCAGCTTCTATCTTGGCTCGGATCAGCCTCTGCCGGCAAGACCCACAGTGACCGTATTGGGCGGCACACCGTTGGTGCCCGGCAAGACCGGCGCAGTCATCAACACTGCCCACACCTACCGGATCCGCAATGTGAACAGCGGTTTGTGTCTGGAGGTGGCTGATGGTACAGCAGCCAACGGCACCAACGTGCAGCAGGGCAACGGTACGGCAAACGGCTGGCAGTTCCGGGACGGAGGAGATGGCTATTACTATCTCTATTCCCGGGTCGGGGACGGAAATACCTATCTGCTGGATCTGGACTACGGCAAGACGGACAATGGCACCAATATCGGCATTTACAGCAATACCCACAGCGATGCCCAGCTGTTCAAGCTGGTGGACAATGGGGACGGCAGCTATACCATTACCACCAAGGCTACTAAGGACGCAAGCTGTATCGGCGTGACCGGCGGCTCCACGGACAATGGCGCCAATGTGGTACAGTGGGCATGCGACGGCAGCGACAATCAAAAGTGGACATTGGAGATCGTTGTGGATCCCATGAACGGCACTCTGTTCCGGGATGTACAGGTGCTGGATACAGCGCATTATCAGAACTGGAAGCTAGGAACCAATACCGGTATCGGCAGTCTGCTGTTCGGCGACCGGGACGTGGTGTATGCGGCATTGCCGGAACAGCTGCAGGGGGCGGAAGCGCTGCTGACCGCCTGTGATTCCAAGAATGTCAGCACGGATCTGGCAACCTTTACTGCCGGTGCGGACATGACTGTGTATGTGCTGTTGGATTCCAGAGTCGCAACCGTACCAGCATGGCTTTCTACCTGGAGCAAAACGGAATTAACCGCAGCCAATGATAAGGATGTATCCTTTGTATTGTACAGCCGGGATGCGGCTGCCGGGGAGAAGATCACCCTGGGTACCAATGGTCAGTCTGCCGGCTGTGTCAACTATACGGTTCTGGCTGTGGAGCAGGCCAAGTCCATCCAGGGGGATGTAAACGGAGACGGCAGCGTGTCCGTTTCCGATGCAGTGCTGCTGCAACAGTATCTGATCCGTCGGTCGGCTCTGACGGCAGACCAGGCAGTGCGGGCAGATTTGAACGGAGATGGTGCGGTGAACGCATTTGATCTGGTTCTGCTGCGCAGACTGCTTGCAAAGTAAAGATGAAAACAGTCCGGAGGATAATTCCTTCCGGACTGTTTTTGTTATGCCTGGCGTTTTTTTCGCCGATAATCCGTGGGCGTGATGCCCACGATCTTCTTGAACTGATGCATGAAATGTACATAATTATCATAGCCGCTTTTCTCCGCAATCACAGCAATGCTCTGATCCGTCTGTGCCAGCAGCTTTTTGGCATGGGCAATGCGGCTGTTGATTACATCCTGGGTGAAGCTGATGCCGAAGCAGCGGGTGTACAGCTTCTGAAAATACCCCCGGCTCAGGATCATTTCCTTGCACATGGCATCAATACTCCAGTTATAGGAAGGGGTAGCGTAGATCTTCTCCCGCAGCTTGGAAAACTCTGCATAATAGGGGGAGCTGCGCTCCGTGCGGCGTTGGAGCTTGTTCTGCTCCATCTGATTCAATGCAATCTGCACCAGGGAATCCGGTCCGCTCTGGGGTGGGACTTGTCCGCAGAAAAAGCCCAGACTGGCAGTGATTTTCGGCACCAGGGTATTGCTGTGGTTGTAATGCTCCAGGTAGCTGTTGAGGGCATTGGTGAACCGGGTCTCCGCATCGGCATCGTATTCACCGCTGCCTACCACCGCAAACTGATCTCCGGACAGCCGGGCACAGCGTTCATTGCTGGTAAAGGTGTTGGTCAGAGCATTGGAAAAGACGATGATGGCATTGTCCCCCTCCAGATGCCCATAAGTGTCATTGATCTGCCGCAAATCATCTATGTTGGCGATCATGACCAGCAGGGACAGCTCCTGATCCCGTGCCCGGTTATACTGCTGCTGCAACGCCTGGCGGAAGCCTTCCTGGTTGTAAATGCCGGTGAGGGAATCCCGGATGGCGGATAAATGCACCCGGTTGTACATACTCTTGAGAAAATTCTGTACCCGGATAAACTCAATGGCAGTGCTGATGGTGGCGTTCCACCGGCAGTAGATTTCATCGTAGCAGTCCGGCGTGCTGCCGTAGGAGATCACAGAGTAGCCAAAGAACCGGTCGTTGTGATGCAGGGGCGTAAAGTAATAGGCTCTTGGCTCCTCCCGTTCTTCCACCAGTGCCGGAAGCATATCCTTTGCCGGAAAGGTGTAATCCCGCAGATCTCCGGATGCCCCCACCACTGCCTTGATGGTGATATTCTCCGGGAATCCGGTTTTCCGGTAAGCAGTTGGCTCAGCCACATCGCAGCTGCCAGCCCAGTCCTCACACAGGCACAGGTAATATTCCTTGTAATCCCGGATCATATACAGGTGGCTGTACACCTGGTTCATGCAGGTGTCGATGGTTTCCGCCAGCGTCAGAGACACAGCCATGTTGCTGTTTTTGTACAGACCTTCATAGTTGGCAATTTTCTTGTGGTATGCCATTTCCTGTGCCAGGTGCGGAAGGTCGTCTCCGCAGCCGCAGCTTCTTCCGGTAACAATGCTGGCGGTAGGGGACTGCACATTGGTACACTGTTTCCCCATCAGCAGGGTATAGAGCCGACTGACTGCGCAGACCCCCAGTTCATAGTTTGCCCGGATGAAGGAGGTCATGGACAGCAGATTTTCCTGGCATTCCGGTGTGGCGTCATAGCCGCTGATGGCAACCTGTTCCGGGATCTGGATCCCATGATTGGTGAGATAGTTGCAAAGGGCGATGGCCATGGCATCGTTGGCACAGACAATGGCCTGGGGCATGGGGATTTCCTTGTTCACCAGCCGGGCACCAAGCTGCTCCCCGGAGGAGGACCAGAAGTCCCCGTAGAATACGGCTTCCTGCCGATAGGGAATCCC
>NZ_FR894924.1:99653-104711 GCF_000434255.1 Ruminococcus sp. CAG:379
TGAGCCTCCAGTGCCTGCCGATAGCCTGTGACCCGCTGCTCTGCCAGAGGGTTCCCCTGGAATCCGGTGAGGCAGTAAATATCCGTCATGCCATGCACCGTGATAAAATGCTCCGTCAGCTGCCGGAAGGCGGAACGGTCGTCCGTTAGCACATAGGGCAGGGTGTCGCTGGGTTCATCCAGCAGAACGATGGGTATCCGGCAATTCTGCCGCAGCTCAGCATCCAGCTTTTCCTGCAGATGCTCGTTCCGGATGGTACTGCGGGCATACAGCAGCCCATCAAATTTCTTGTAATTAATCAGAGCAAAAATATTATGCTCGGAGGTCTGGTGCGCACAGTCGTAATAGTAATTGGTCAGACAGGAAAATACCGCAACATCCCAATTCAGACTGTACGCCTGGGTAATGATCCCTTTGAGCATGCGCTGTTGATAGACGCTTTCGCTCTCATTCATGATAACCGCAATTCTTTTTCTTTCTTGCATTTCGATCCCCTTCGATTGATTTCATGAATCCCGCACCAGTTTACTTATACTTTAATCATACCAAAAAAAGAGGGAAAAGTCAATTGCAGCAGTCGGAAAACAAAAGATTCCCCGAAAGACACACGTCCTTCGGGGAGTTGTTTAGGAAACGGAAAAGGATGAAACCCTGCCGGTGGTTTTGTATGTACCTCGATCCGTGCCGCCGCTGTAGGTGCCGCCGGTGGTTACATAGTCAGCAGTACTGCCACCGGATACCATGCCGCCGGTGGAAACCGTGTAGGATGCGCCCTCCCGCAGACCGCTGCCGGAATAGAGCACGGTTTTATAGGCTCTCGGAGATGACAGAGTGAACAGGGGACTGGAGCCGGATGCGATCCGTGTCAGCATATTTGCCGACAAGGCAGAAGCGAAGGTCACAGCCACCGCATTCTGACCGGAGGATGCAAGGGGCAGGGTACAGGTGTTTCCCACTGCGTACAGGGTGCCGCCGTTGATGGTGAACCCGCCCACGGCGATCACGGCACCCTTTTCTTCCCGGGTGCCTCCCATGAGCACAGAAGTGCCCCCGTTGATGGAAATGGTGTTCTTGCACTTGATGCCGTTGGTGCCCGCATCGCAGTACAGTGTACCTCCGTTGATGGTAATATCATCGTTGGCAAACAGTCCGCTTTTGGTGGAGACAATGTGGAGCCTGCCGCCGTTGACAATGATGTCATCGTCGCTGGCAATGCCGTGGGCGTAGTTGGAGCGGATGTTCAGAGTGCCGCTGCCACCGATCTCCAGCGTGTCATTGGAGAACAATGCGCCCTTGTCCACATCGTGCTGTATGCTGCCGTCCTCCAGGCTGTTGACAGTTCCGGGCATCAGTTCCACATTCACCCGCTTGGCATTGATCACGTTGATGGCGGAACCGGCGGAGTTTTTGATGGACACTCCATCCAACTGCAGTACCACCTTTTTCTCTGTATTGATTTCAATCTGTCCGTCGGACAGACTGCCGCTGATCCGATAGGTGCCACCCTTGGTGATCCCTACCTTGGAGCCACGGGCGGCAATGCCCTTGCCTTCAAAGCGCACACTGTCTCCCAACAGGGTGATGGTCTTGACGTCTGATGCAGGGGTGGAATCCTCCTGGGCAGCGGTGGTTGCCGTCGGGCTTTGCTGCTCCTGCTGCGTTGGTGTGGAGGCGGCAGGCTTCTGCTCGCCGGAGGAGGGATTGTCCGGTTGGCTGTTTTCGGTGTCAGAACCGGAGGGAGTGTCCCCATTGTGCTCCGGGGACTGTACAGCGGAATCCGTTCCGCTGGATTCGGAATGTTCCGGTGCATCCGGATCTTTTCGGCTGTCGCTGCCGGATTCCTCCGCTTTGGAGGAATCCTCCGGTGTTGTGGAATCTGCCGGTTTGCTGCCCGTTGCGGAATCCTGCACAGAATCTGTCGGGGCTGCATTCCCGCTTCCAGCAGTAGAGCCTTCTTCCTGTTGTCCGCAGGCTGCGAGCGTGCAGAGCATGGCACAGGCGGCAAGCAAAGCAAGCATACGTTTCATATTGGTTCCCCATTTCTCCGCCCTGTTCATCAGCCGGGCGGCAGCAAACACCGCAAGGCCGGGGACGCATGCAGCATCCTCAGCCCTGTGATGGATCATTTTTCGTAGATCTTGTCGTCGTACTTGTACAATACCAGGGTTACGTTGAGATTGCCGTTCAGTGCCCGGAGATCGTCAATGAATTTCTTCTGGTCGATATCGTTCTTCACCTTGATGCTGTAAACCAGGTCGAACAGGGTGCCGAAGTCCGTGGTCTTGACCCGCTTGAGCCGCCAGTAGGTGGTGTTTTCCGTCAGTACCCGGTCAAACAGACCCATATAATTCAGATTTTCCGGAATGGTGATTTTCAGGGTCATATCGCTGACATTTGGGGCACCGTAATGTACTGTATTCAGCACGAACATGATAATACCCAGCAGCAGGAAGAACAGGAATGCGCAGCCGATATATCCCATACCGCAGCACAGACCCACCGCCATTGCAAAGAACACATAAGCAATGTCCTTGGGGTCGCCGGGAGCGCTTCGGAACCGCACCAGGGTAAATGCGCCAGCCAGACTCAGTGCGCTGGATACGCTGTCCCCGATGATGAGGATGATTACGGCGATGATGGCAGGCAGCATGGTCATGGTCAGCACATAGCTCTGGGAGTAGCCGGTCTTCCGGTGGGTGAATATGTAGATCAGGCTGATGAGAAAGCCCAACAGGGTGGAACAGAGAATACAGGTGAGAAATTCTCCGATGGTCATGGTGGATGCGGTGAGAATGGACTTGATTCCAAAAATGTTTTCAGGCATAAATCATTACGCTCCTATCTTCTTCGATTTTGCTTCGGATATACTGCTTGTAAGCAGTGCCGTACTTAGAAAAGCTGGTTTTGTAGATGTTCAGCTCTGATAAGGCATCGGAGAGCCATTTGGGAATGGAGTCGGTCACTTTGATCTCCATCAGCCGCTGATCCGGCCGGATGATCTGGCTTCCGTAATTGCCGGAGGCAAGAGAAATATCCTCCCGCCGGGCAGTGATCTGACGGTCAAAGGTCAGACGAAAGTCGCTGTTGTCCTTGCCGAAAAAGGCGGAGCGCTGGTAGCTGATATACTGCTTGGGGGAAACGGCATAGTTGTTGAGGAAAACGTCCAGCTCCTTGAGCACCTGCATTTGCAGGAACTTTTCCGACTGAGGCTTGACCCGGGTCTGTATGTAGGCATTTGCCTGCTGCAGGGTCATGGTCACTCGACGCTTTGTTACAATGCCGCCGATCTTTTTCTTGATTTCCAGAAAAACCGTGTCCTCCGGTCCTGCAGGCGAGGCATAGCTGCGCAGCCGGATCTTTTCCTTGTAATAGGGCTTGGCAAGGGATTCCCGGATCAGGAAATTGTCATCGGTGTCGTAATATACATTATAGACCCCGTATTCCTTGCCGTTCACGCAATATTTGTCCGGATTCATATAGTCCAGAAGAATGGGCTGAAGTGCGTCATACTGCGCTTTGGAAAGCAGGAATTTTACTTCCCGCCGCTGAAAAGTACGAATTGCCATAGGCGTGTTTGTCCAGCAGTGTTCCTCCCCATTGTTCTACTGCTGAGGCAGTATCTCCTTTCTGCTGTTTTCTTGCCTTTATTCTATCAAGGGTTTCTTAAAATAGTCTTAAGAATGGTGTGCTTTTTGCCGGTTTTCACAAGTATATATACACTTTCAATTGCTTTTCATCCTTTTTTCATAGGATCACCATTACGAAAATTGTGACATTTGTAGAAAAACGGGGGCCCGCTTTGTGCAGAAAGGCAGCATTGTATGAAACTGGCTCTCAGTGGTGTTGCCCAAAAGCTATAAACCTGCATGGCGGAATTTGTATACTTTTTGCGGTATGCTTCTGCTTTTTAAGACTATTTTAAGAATGGGGCATTATACTATGTATATTGGCAGAACCCGGGGCGTATCCCCGTGTCAAGGCAATGCCGCAGAAAGCCCATGCGGCACGCCAAAATGATTGAATAAAGGAGTAGATGATCATGAAGTCTGGGAAAGCAAACAGGCGCAGAATGCTTGCCGGTATGCTGGCGCTGAGCGTTCTGTGTACCAGCGGTGTGATTCGCACCGGCGCATCCGTCAGCGCAGCAGCCACGGTTGCAGGCGATGTAAACTTGGACGGCACTGTGGATGCAAAGGATGTGACCGCTTTGCAGCAGTATCTGATCCGGAAAGCGACCCTCACTGCAACGGCAGCAGAAAACGGGGATCTCAACGGAGACGGTGTGCTGAACAGCGTAGATCTTGCATTGCTCAAGGGTCAGAGGCTGGCTTCCACCCCGCAGGCTGAGCCTACATATATCCACCTGAAGGACACTTTCATTGAAGTAGAGGGGGATCACGCTACGCTGAGCAACAGCAATAAAACGGTGACCATTGACGCATCCGGTAGTTATTATATTGACGGTACTCTGACGGATGGACAGATCGTAGTCAATGTACCGGATATTGTGGCGGATGCTGAAACCGTCAAGCTGTTCCTCAACGGCGTGAACATCACCGGCGTTTCCGCTGCCCCGATCCTGGTTGAGAATGCGGAAAACACCTCTTTGAACCTGGTTGCAGGTACCACCAATTATGTGTATGACGGCACCACCTATACAGAAAATACCGCAGCCATTTATACCAAGGATGACATGACCATCAAGGGGGAGGGTGCACTGGTTGTGACCGCATCCACCCAGTATGGCATCCACTGCAACAACGATCTCAAAATCACCGGCGGTGATATTACTGTCATTACGGAAAATACCACCACCAAGATGGACGGTATCCGGGCAAAGCAGAGTGTGCGCATCAAGGACGGTACGGTGAAGGTCAACGCCACCGGAGACGGCATCAAGTCTACCAAGGCGGATGTGAATATCTCCGGCGGCAATGTAAGCGTCAAGGCCGGGAATGATGCTATTCAGGCGGAAACCACCATTGACATTTCTGCCGGTACCGTGCTGGCATGTGGCGACCGGGGTCTGACCAGCATTACCGCTACGAATATTACCGG
>NZ_FR894924.1:104752-106237 GCF_000434255.1 Ruminococcus sp. CAG:379
CACAGACAGCCAGGCTGCGCTTGTGAGTGCATCCCAGGGCTGCATGCTGTTGACCTATGCGGCTGAGTGGACAAAGGGCAATGAGATTGCAGTCAAGTCCGGTGCTACAACCGTTTATGCAGCAACCCCCAACAAGAAGTTTGACTATGTGCTGCTGAGCAGTCCGGATCTGACAACCTCCGCCGCATACAGCCTGTATACCGGCGGTCAGCAGATGAAGCACAGTGCGGACGCTACCGGTGTGTTCCAGATGAGCGCTGACGCATCCTTCACTGGGGTAGAGGCACTGAACGGCTCCGGGACTGTTACCACGGAAGCAGGCGTCCAGCTGAATGGCTCCAGTCTGACAGTATCCGGCGAGGGCGTGGAGCTGACCAGCAGCACCATTGCAACCATCACCCAGCCTGGTATTTATAATGTAACCGGTTCCATGACCGGCGGGCAGATCGTGGTGAACGTGGATAAGACAACCTATGCGGACGCCATTGTAGAGCTGGTGCTGGACGGCATAGAGCTGACCAATACGGCGGATTCTCCTATTTATGTTGCAAGCGTTGGAGGCGAGTGCCGGATCACTGCCAAGAACGGTACCACCAGTACCATTTCTGATGGTACCAACTATACCAATGCGGACAGCGATAGCGGTGCTATTTATTCCAAGGATGATCTGAAGATCAAAGGCAAGGGCACGCTGATCGTCAACGGCAATTACCAGGACGGCATTGTCAGCAAGGATGATCTGAAGATCTGGAATGGTTCTGTGACCGTCAATGCAGTGGATGACTGCCTGTGGGGCAAGGATTCCGTTCGGATCGGTGATCCGGAGGATACGGATTATTCCGCACTGGATCTGAAGCTGACATCCACCTCCGGCGACGGCATTAAGTCCTCCGGCACGGATACCGGAAAGGGTTATGTGACCATTACCGGCGGCACAGTGGATATCACATCCAAGAGTGGAGACGGCATCCAGGCAGAGCAGACCTTTACCATGAACGGTGGTAACGTGACCATCAATACCTACCAGGGTCACGGCTACACTGGTTCCGGCTCCTCCGGCGGCGGCTGGGGCGGCGGTATGCAGGAGGGCAACAACAATAAGGTTGACTTGAGCGTCAAGGGCATCAAGGCAGTGGGTCTGTATGATACGGACGGCACCACATATCTGAGCGGCGGTGATCTGATCATCAACGGCGGCACGCTGAACATTGATTCCACAGACGACTCCCTGCATTGCGGCGGCAATATGTCCATCAACGGGGGCAATATCACCCTGGCTTCTGCGGATGACGGCATGCATTCCGACCATAACCTGACCATCGGGGAAAGCACCACCGGCGGCTATGATGCACCCTGGATCAACGTCACCTATTCCTATGAGGGAGTTGAGGGTCTTACAATTGTGCAGAATTGCGGCACCGTCATGGTAACCTCCAAGGATGACGCCTACAATGCAGCAGGCGGTGCAGACTCCAGCGGCATGGG
>NZ_FR894925.1:0-145 GCF_000434255.1 Ruminococcus sp. CAG:379
GAAGTGAAGCGCCTGCGGGTGGCGGCATACTGCCGTGTATCAACTGACAATGAGGAACAGGCATCCAGCTACGAGGCGCAGATCCAGCATTATGAGGAATTCATCAAGACAAATCCGGAGTGGGAGTTCGTCGGAGTATACGCCG
>NZ_FR894925.1:298-775 GCF_000434255.1 Ruminococcus sp. CAG:379
TGCCTGAAATACATCCGCCTGCTGAAGGAGATCAATATTCCGGTTTTCTTTGAAAAGGAGTCAATCAACACGATGGACGCAAAAGGGGAAGTCCTGATAACCATTATGGCGTCACTCGCGCAGCAGGAATCGGAGTCGCTCAGCAAAAATACGAAAATGGGAATCCAGTACCGTTTCCAGCAGGGGAAAGTGCTGGTGAATGCCCGGAACTTCCTCGGATACGACAAGGACGAGGAGGGGCATCTGGTCATCAATCCTGCGGAGGCAGAGATCGTCAAGCGCATCTTCCGCGAGTATCTGGAGGGCGCAAGCTGCATGAAGATTGCCAGAGGACTGGAGCGTGACGGCATCCTGACCGCACGGGGCAATCCACGCTGGCACGACAGCACCGTCCGTAAGATACTGGAAAACGAAAAGTATATGGGTGACGCGCTCCTGCAAAAGACCTACACCATCGACTTCCTGAACAAGAAACGT
>NZ_FR894925.1:829-1074 GCF_000434255.1 Ruminococcus sp. CAG:379
TACTACATTGAGGACGACCATGAGGCGATCATCCCGAAGGATATATTCATGAGAGTGCAGGAGGAAATGGCACGGCGGTCATCCGAGCGTGATATGAACGGAAGGCGGCAGGGCTTCAGCGCAAACCACGCCTTCTCTCACATGGTGACCTGCGAGTGCTGCGGTGAGCATTTCCGCAGGCTGCACTGGAACAACCGGGGCAAGAAAACGATCGTCTGGCGGTGCAAGACCAGACTGGAGGACAA
>NZ_FR894925.1:1109-1383 GCF_000434255.1 Ruminococcus sp. CAG:379
CCCGGCACGGACGGTCAGCGAGGATGATCTGCAGCAAGGGTTTATTGACGCGGTCAATGAAATGCTCGGCAACAGCGACGAATACCTGAAAAAGCTGAAAAGTAATCTGAAAACCGCGATCAGCCTTGCCAATCCGCAGTCAGCAGAAGCACTCGCGGAAAGGATGCGACAATTGCAGCAGGAGCTGATTGACCGGACGGAAAGCGGCACGAACTACGACGATCTGGCAGAAGAAATCCTGCGCCTGCGGGAACTGCAGGAACAGACTGTTATG
>NZ_FR894926.1:0-2734 GCF_000434255.1 Ruminococcus sp. CAG:379
AGCACGCAGAGCATAAAAGACAACACAAAAGCAAACGGTCACCAAAGGGCAAAACTGGAAGATAAGCCACCCCGGAGGAAATGGCTGCAAGATAAAAGAGCCATATTTCACCGGCAGAATCCACAGGATTTCATCCCCATTCTTCCCGGTTTTGTGCGGTTTGAATCGGATTCTGTTAAGAATCGGGGAACATTCTTTTAATCACGGCTTTTTCGTGTATTTGTCTTGACGTGTAAGGGATTTTTTGATACAATGAAATAAATATGGGTATGCTCACAACTGCCCATAGGCTTCCAAAAAAGAAACAGGAGCTTGACGCTTGGACGTCAAACAGGATATATGAACAATCGGGAACAATACAAACGGATCGTTTACTTTTTTTCCACGCTCATCATCGTTGCGCTGCTGACGCTGGAATTTGCATTTACATGGTACACTGCATACAGCGACGTGATCGCTCTGCCCTTTTACCGGCGGGGCAACTGGGTACTGGTGCTGATCTATGCGGTGCTGTTTTTGATTATTCTCAAAGCCTCCGGGGGGTATAAGGTGGGGTATCTGAAGCGGGGAGATATGCTCTACTCCCAGATTTTATCCCTGGGGTTTGTGAACGCCATTACTTATTTTCAGATCAGCCTGATCGGCAGACACCTGATGCCGGTGAAGCCCCTTTTGTGGATGACGCTCATCGACCTGGTACTGCTGATCTGCTGGGCGGTGCTGTCCAACCGGTTCTACTTCTGGCTGTATCCCCCACGGCGGCTCATCATCGTCTACGGCAGTCAGTCCGCCGCCCAGCTGGTCATGAAAATGAGTGAGCGGGTGGACAAGTATATGATCTGTGAGTCCATCAGCATCGAGGCAGGGCTGGATCGGATCAAGCAGGAAATGCGCCGGTTTGAAGGGGTCATTATCTGTGACATCGCCGGGGCGGAGCGGAACGATCTGGTGAAATACTGCTTTGAGACCTCCACCCGGGCGTATATCGCCCCGAAAATCTCCGATATTATTCTCCGGGGGGCGGAGGATATCCGGCTCTTTGATTCCCCCCTGCTGCTGTGCCGGAATTATGGTCTGACCTTTGAGCAGCGGCTTGCAAAGCGTACCTTTGACATCTGCGCAAGCCTTGTGGGACTGATCCTGCTTTCTCCGGTGATGCTGGTCTGCGCACTGGCGGTCAAATGCTACGACGGCGGCAGCATTTTCTACGCCCAGACCCGGCTCACCAAGGACGGCAAGCCCTTCCGGGTGCTGAAATTCCGCAGCATGATCGCAGACGCAGAAAAGGACGGCAAGCCCCGGCTTGCAGGAGAGGATGACGACCGGATCACGCCGGTGGGAAAATTCCTGCGGAAGTGCCGGCTGGACGAGCTGCCCCAGCTCATCAACATCCTCAAGGGGGAAATGTCCGTGGTAGGCCCCCGGCCGGAGCGTCCGGAGCTGACGGAGGAATACTGCCGGGATATGCCGGAATTCCGCTATCGGCTGAAGGTAAAGGCAGGGCTGACGGGCTATGCCCAGGTGACGGGTGTATACGATACTGTGCCCTTTGACAAGCTGAAAATGGATCTGATGTATATTGAGCATTACTCCATGCTGATGGATCTGCGGATCATTCTGATGACCATCAAGACCATGATCCTCCCCGGCAACACCAATGAAAAGCGACACATTCTTCCTGCAAGGGATGCACATAAAACGGACCGGGAACAGCAATAACCGGAAATCGAAGGCGGCACTGTCCGGAGAGGGAACAGACCGCCGAAGGAAAGGAGCGCGGCGGAATCGCCGCAGCAGAGCATGAAAACAACCGCAGTCATTATGGCAGGAGGCAGAGGCGAACGCTTCTGGCCCAAGAGCCGCACCAACCTGCCCAAGCAGTTTTTGTCCCTGACCAGCGACGGGGAGACCATGATCCAGAAAACCATCAAGCGGCTGGCGCCCCTGGTGGAAACGGAGGATATTTTCGTGGTGACCAACGCCGCCTACAAGCAGCTCGTTCATGAGCAGCTTCCCCAACTGCCCCAGGAAAACATCCTGGCGGAGCCCATGGCACGGAACACCGCCCCCTGTATCGCTCTGGCGGCAGCGGTGATCCGGAAGAAGTATGAGGACGCTGTGATGCTGGTGCTGCCCTCGGATCATCTGATCCAGTATGAGGAAATGTACACGGACACCTTAAAGCAAGCCATCCGGGTGGCAGAGCAGGGGGACAATCTGGTGACCATCGGCATCACCCCCACCTATCCGGAAACCGGCTACGGCTACATCAAATTCCAGCGGGGCGGGGAGGATCTGCCCGGCGGCGTGTACCAGGTGGACTGCTTTGTGGAAAAGCCGGATCTGGACACCGCAAAGAGTTACCTTGCCTCCCGGAAGTATCTGTGGAACAGCGGCATGTTCGTGTGGAAGGTCTCCACCATCACCGGGAATTTCCGGAAGCTGATGCCGGAGCTGTACACGGGCATGGACGCCATGACCGAAGCATACGGCACCCCGTCCTTTGACCAGGTGCTCCACGATCAGTTCGCCGCATTCCCCTCCGAATCCATCGACTTCGGGGTGATGGAAAAGGCGGAGCATATCTACACCCTGTCCGCAAGCTTCGGCTGGGACGATGTGGGCAACTGGCTGGCGCTGGAGCGGATCAACCAGACCAACGAATACGGCAACTACGTCACCGGGGACGTGATCACCATCAACACCAGCCGCAGCACCATCTGTGGCAGCAAGC
>NZ_FR894926.1:2750-5812 GCF_000434255.1 Ruminococcus sp. CAG:379
ATCTGTGGCAGCAAGCGGCTCATTGCCGCTGTGGGCATCGAGGATCTGATCGTGGTGGATACGGACGATGCAGTGCTGATCTGTGCAAAGGACAGCACCCAGGATGTCAAGAAGGTTATCGAAAATCTCAGGATCTGCAACCGCAGAGAACTGATTTAATGAAAAGAGAGGGTATACACATGAAAAACGCACTGATTACTGGTATCACCGGACAGGACGGTTCTTATCTGGCAGAGCTGCTGCTGGAGAAGGGCTACAACGTATACGGCATCATGCGCCGCAAGAGCGTGGTGGACTACGGCAACGTGGATCACATCAAGGACAAGCTGCACTTTATCTATGCGGACATGACCGATGAGATCTCCCTGATCAACGCAATGCGGATCTCCCAGGCGGACGAGGTGTACAACCTGGCGGCACAGTCCTTTGTGGCAACCAGTTGGGAGCAGCCCCTGGCAACCGCAGAGATCGACGCCATCGGCGTGACCAACATGCTGGAGGCTATCCGCACTGTCAAGCCCTCCTGCCGGTTCTATCAGGCATCCACCTCTGAAATGTTCGGACTGGTACAGGCAGTGCCCCAGTGCGAAACCACTCCCTTCTACCCCAGAAGCCCCTACGGGGTTGCAAAGCTGTACGGCCACTGGATCACCAAGAACTACCGGGAAAGCTACGGCCTGTTTGCATGCTCCGGCATTCTGTTCAACCATGAATCCGAGCGGAGAGGCAAGGAGTTCGTGACCCGGAAGATCACCGACGCTGTGGCACGGATCAAGCAGGGGGTTCTGGATCACGTTGAGCTGGGGAACATGGACGCAAAGCGGGACTGGGGTCACTCCAAGGACTATGTACGGGCAATGTGGCTGATGCTGCAGCAGGATGAGCCGGACGATTACGTCATTGCCACCAACGAGACCCGGACTGTGCGGGAATTTGTAGAGATCGCCTTTGCGCAGGCAGGCATCCAGGTACAGTGGCAGGGCACCGGCGTGGACGAGATCGGCATCGACAAGGCAACCGGCAAGACCATCGTCAAGGTAAACAAGGACTTCTTCCGTCCGGCGGAGGTACAGCTGCTGCTGGGGAATCCGGCAAAGGCGGAGGAAAAGCTGGGCTGGAAGCGGGAGATCTCCTTTGCAGAGCTGGTACAGCGCATGGTGGACAATGACATGGCGCTGGTGGAAAAAGAGCTGAAAGTGGCTGCACTGTAAGAGGACACGGCTTTGAGAATTGCATTTGACGCAGCGCCGCTGCTGGACGAGCATATGTCCGGCGTGGGGCACTGTGAGGCTGGGCTTGTGCTTGCCTTGCAGCGGCTCTACCCGGAGCATGCCTATATATTCAACTATTTTTCCGTCCGGGGCAGCGCCGGGAAGCGGCAGCGGCTGTCCCCCTACATGCTGCCGGGCAGTGAGACCAATACCCCCACCTTCTCCCCCCTGGTGTACCGGATGATGACACAGTTCATCCCGGTGCCCTACCGGTGGTTTTTCGGGAACAAGGCGGACATTACCCACTACTTCAACTACATTGTACCCCCGGGGGTATCCGGCAGAACCCTGGTGACGGTGCATGACATGGTGATCCGGGCGTTTCCGGAAACCATGCGTGCCCGGACAAAGACCCTGCTGCGGGTGGGACTGGAGCGGTCTATGAAGCGGGCGGATCGGATCATCACCGTATCGGAGTTTTCCCGGCAGGAGATCCTCAAATACTACCCCAGATACGAGGACAAGATCCGTATCGTCAAGTGCGGAGTGGATCTGGACAAGTTCCAGCCGGCATCCCCGGAGGAGATCGAACGGGTGCGGAGCAGCGTGGGACTGCCGGAGGAATATTTCCTGTTTATGGGGAATGTGGAACCGAGAAAGAACCTGCTGCGGCTGATCCAGGCTTATGCAAAGCTGTCGGAGCGGATGCCCCAGGTGCCGAAGCTGGTAGTGGCAGGGGCAAACGGCTGGCGCAACAGCGAGATCTATGAATCCGTCCAGAAGCCGGAGCTGATCGACCGGGTGCAGTTTACCAACTACATTCCGGAGGGGGATCTGCGGGGACTGGTGTGCGGCGCAACCGCATTTCTGTTCCCGTCGGTGTATGAGGGCTTCGGGATCCCGCCTCTGGAGGCAATGGCATGCGGCGTACCGGTGATGGCATCCAAAACCGCATCCCTGCCGGAGGTAACGGGGGACTGCGCCGTGCAGATCGATCCCTATGACCTGGACAGCATGGCGCAGGGCATGGAACAGCTGTACACGGACGCTGCTCTGCGGCAGGATCTGGCTGCCCGGGGACGGGAGCGTGCAAAGACCCTGACCTGGGACGCTGCGGCGCAGGATCTGATGCAGGTGTATCAGGAGCTCATATAAGGAGGCACCCATGGCAGGACTGCGGATCTTGCAGGTGAATAAATTCTATCCTCCCCACATCGGGGGCATCGAAACCGTGGTGCAGCAGGTGTCCGAAGGGCTGAAGGATCGGGCACAGGTGTCCGTACTGGTATGCCAGCCCCGGGGCAAGGGCATCCGGGAGGAATACGGCGGCGTATCCGTCACCCGGTGCAGCACCTGGCGGACGGTGGCATCCTGTCCTGTATCCTTTTCCTTTTTCCGGGCATTTCGCCGGATGGCAAAGGAGGCGGACGTGATCGAGTGCCACCTGCCCTTCCCCCCGGCGGATCTGGCATGCCTGCTGTCCCGGACAAGGAAACGGGTGGTCATCGCCTGGCACAGCGATGTGGTCAAGCAGAAACGGCTGCTGACGCTGTACAAGCCCATTCTCCGGCGGTTTTTGCGCCGGGCGGATGCCATCATCGTTGCCACACAGGGGCATATTGACAGCTCCGCCTTTTTGCAGCCCTATCGGGACAAGTGCGTGGTGATCCCCTACGGCATTGACACTGCCGCTTATCTGCATGCCCCGGCAGCACCCATTCTCACGGAAAAGCTCCAGGGCAAGCCCTTGAAAAAGCTGCTGTTTGTAGGGCGGCTGGTATATTACAAGGGGGTGGATGTGCTGCTGCGGGCATTTGCCAGGACGGAGGGCTGCGCCCTGTTTTTGGCGGG
>NZ_FR894926.1:5856-10078 GCF_000434255.1 Ruminococcus sp. CAG:379
AGCTGCGGCAGGAGGCACAGGAGCTGGGAGTGGCTGACCGGGTCTTTTTCCTGGGCAGGCTGTCGGACTCGGATCTCCGTGCCGCCTTCCGGGACTGCGATCTGTTCGTGCTGCCCTCGGTGGCAAACAGCGAGGCCTTCGGCATTGTGCAGCTGGAGGCCATGGTATACGGCAAGCCGGTCATCAACACCGCCCTGCCTACGGGAGTGCCCCTGGTGAGCCTGGACGGGGAAACCGGGCTGACGGTGCCCCCGGGGGATGAAAACGCCCTGGCGGATGCCATCCGCACCTTAGCGGAGGATGATGACCGCCGGGAAGCATACGGGGCGGCGGCACAGCGCCGGGTGCTGGAGGAGTTTGAGCTGCACAGCATGATCGACAGGGTGTACCGGGTTTTGGCGGATCACACCGAAACAGAAGAAAGGGGCATGGACAAATGAACACGCTGGTCATCGGCGGCGGCGGCTTTGTGGGAGCCTATCTCATTGCGGAGCTGAACGCCGGAGGGCATCGGGTACATGCCACAAAGCTGCCCGGAGAGGAGATCCGGGGCACCTGTACCATACATGATCTGGATATTTTACAGCCGGAGGCGGTCAGCGCCCTGCTGGAGCAGCTGAAGCCGGACTGGATCTTTCATCTGGCGGCGCAAAGCTCCGTGGCGCTTTCCTGGAAGCGGCCCCAGCTGACGGTGGACGTGAACATTAAGGGCACGCTGAACCTGCTGGAGGCGGTACGGCAGCTGGCGCATCAGCCCAGAGTGCTGCTGATCGGCTCCGGAGAGGAATACGGACCGGTGCACTGCTGCCCGGTGGGGGAGGATACCCCCCTGCATCCGGGAAATGTATACGCCGCCACCAAGGCGTGTCAGGGGATGCTGGGGGAGATCTACGCCAAGGCATACGGTATGGATCTGCTCTGCGTCCGGGCGTTCAACCACGTTGGCCCGGGGCAGGCACCCATGTTCGTGGTGTCGGATTTCTGCCGGCAGACCGCAGCCATTGAGCTGGGGCAGCAGGAACCGGTGATCCGGATCGGGAATCTGTCTGCGAAGCGGGATTTCACCGATGTGCGGGACGTGGTGCGTGCCTATGTGCTGCTGGCGGAAAAGGGCATCGCCGGCAGGGTCTATAACGTGGGCAGCGGCAAGGCGGTGGAGATCCGGGGGATCCTGGATCTGATCCTTGCCCAGTCCGGTGCGAAGATCCAGGCGGAAACTGACCCGGCAAAGCTGCGGCCGGTGGATGTACCGGTGGTGGAGGCGGATATCCGCCGGTTGCAGGAGGATACGGGCTGGCAGCGGCAAATCCCTCTGGAGCAGACCATCCGGGACACCCTTGCCTATTGGAGAACAGAATTGGCGAAGTAAGAAACAGCCGGGGAGCAGACGCTTTCCGGCTGTCTTGACAACGGCAAGGTTTTATGCTACTGTTAGATGGGGAAAACACGTTGAAAGGATACGGAAACCATGAGAAATATGAAACGGGCGGCAGCTCTGGGCGCAGCACTGGTACTGTGCGTGAGCTGCTTTGCAGGCTGCGGCAGTAAGGACAGCAGCGGCAATACAAGCAATCCCACCTCCAGGACAGCCATGGAGGATCTGGACTACGGGGCGACCCTGCGGATCGACAAAAAGGCATACGGGGTGCCCATGCAGTACGACAAGCGGTTTTTTGAGGATGAGGCATCCTTGCAGGTGATCGGGAACTACTACCGTTCCATTGCGGAAAATGATTCCGCCCTGTTTGAACAGGTGCAGCTGCCGGCGTACCTGGATTACACCATCAAGACCGTGCACAAGTCGGAATTTACCACGGCGGAGCTGGTGCAAGCCACCCACGATAGCTGGAAGGAGCATATGGACGGGGACTTTGCCATTTCCCTGGTGGATATTGTAGGCTGTGAGGTATCCAGAACCTATACGGGGATCACCACCATTCTGGATATGCTGGACAGCATCCAGGAGGGCATCTCCGGGAAGATCGACGTGATCTATGAGCTGACGGTGGACGTATATCTGACCCCGGCGGACAGCGGCATTGTGGGAGTAGAAACCCAGACCAAGAAGGAGGGACAGGTGCTGTTCCTGTTCCATGTGGACGATCAGTGGTACCTGATCTACAACTAAGGGGAGAAGCATGAAGGGGAAATTCGTCAGAGCCATGGCGGTGGCGCTGTGCTGTGCCATGCTTGCCGGATGCGGCAAAAAAGAGGAGGGCGGCAGCCTGGAGTACCAGGGCATTGCCGTGACCTTTGACCAGAGCAAGATCGTGCCGGAGGCTGCAAAGCAGGTTGCCGGAGTGTATTACGCAGTGGAGAAAAAGGATGCGGCGCTGTACAAGAGCCTGCTGTGCAACGAATACCTGGCGTATACGGAGCAGTACTGGCAGCAGACCGGATATACCTATGACATGCTGTTGAGCGCCCTGTACAGCCAGACGGCGGATCTGGTGGGGGGCGACTACAAGGTCACAAAGGTGGACATCACCCAGGTGGCATGCGACGAGGCTGCCAAGGCGGTGGCGGAGAAGCTGGATCAGGTGTCCAACCAGTTGTGGAACAAGCGGGCAAGCGCCTACTGGGTCAGCTATGCCACCGTGTACAGCAATGTGACCATCGAAGCCCTGGAGGGCGGCAGAAGCTATACTATGAAAAACAACGCAGTGTATGTGATCCAGAACGGAGACAGCTATCTGCTGGCTCTGGAGTGGGGATCCTAAGGAGGAAGAAGCATGAAACGAGGCATGCTTGCGGCGGTGCTGGCAGCAGCCCTGCTGCTGGGAGGATGCGGCGGCGGCAGCAGCGACAGTACCCCTGCCACCACAGAGGCGGCAGAACAGATGCAGGTGCTGTACGACAAGGAGGCACTGGATCCGGACTGTGCAGCAGTCACGGAGCGATACTTCCAAGCCATTCAGGAGCAGGATTTTGACGCCTACAAGGCATGCATCTTCCCGGTGTATTACGAACACATGGAGCAGATGCTGCAAACCAATTACCAGTACGGCATGGAGCAGTCCTTCCGGAAGCGCTGTGCCGGATTCCTGGGGAAGGGGCATGCCAGCTATCAGATCACCAGTCTGCAAATGGAGTATGCGGCGGAGGAATCCCTGGACAGCTATTTTTCCTCCATGGAAGGCATATTCGGGGCGGAATTTCAGAAGGATATCCAGGATGCCATGGAGGAGAACCATGTGATCCTGTTCACGCTGAAGGTGAGATTCGACAACGCCGGTGAGGAGCAGACCCTGGTGCAGGACAATGAACTGATCCTGGCAAAGGCAAAAGCGGACGGAACGTATTATGTATTCGGGTGATTCCACTTTTCCACATGTGGAATGTTGAAAACAAGCAGGAGGATGCAAACAGGTGAAAAATATTCTATTGGTGGGACTGGGTCGGTTTGGCAGGCACATTGCCCAGGAGCTGCACGCACTGGGGCATATGGTACTGGCGGTGGATCGGAACGAGGAACGGGTGAACCGGGCGCTGCCCTTTCTGACCAATGCCCAAATCGGGGACAGCACCAGTGAAGCCTTTCTGTCCAGTCTTGGCGTGGGGGATTTTGACGTGTGCATCGTCACCATCAGCCACGATTTTCAGAATTCTCTGGAGACCACCTCCCTGTTAAAGGAGCTTGGGGCAAAGCTGGTGGTATCCCGGGCGGAACGGGACGTACAGGCAAAGTTCCTGCTGCGGAACGGGGCGGATCAGGTGGTGTATCCGGAGGAGCAGATGGCAAAGTGGACTGCCATTCGCTATACGGCGGATCACATTCTGGATTACATTGAGGTGGACGATTCACACGCCATTTTCGAGGTGGAGGTGCCGGAGGGCTGGCGTGGAAAATCCGTGGGACAGCTGGATATCCGGAAAAAGTACAACATCAACATTGCCGCCATCAAGCAGAACGGGCACATCAACGTGAACATCAATCCGGACACGGTACTGACCGGGGAGATGACCATGCTGGTGCTGGGAGAATACAAGGCGCTGCAAAAATACTTTCACTTATAAGCGCAAAAAGCCGCATCACAGGCTCTGTGATGCGGCTTCATTTATGCCGGAAGATCAGATGACCTTTGCCCGGTTCTTGGCACGCTGGGTATTGCTGAGGATCCGCTTACGGATCCGGAGATTCTTGGGGGTGACCTCCAGCAGCTCGTCATCCGCCAGGAATTCCAGGCAATCCTCCAGACTCAGATTAACGGGGGGTACCAGC
>NZ_FR894926.1:10085-12459 GCF_000434255.1 Ruminococcus sp. CAG:379
GGGGTACCAGCCGGAGTGCGTCATCGCTGCCGCTGGCACGGGTATTGGTCAGGTGCTTGCGCTTGCACACATTCACCACAATGTCCTCCCCCTTGGGGGACTGACCCACCACCATGCCCTCGTATACGGGCACGCCGGCACCGATGAACAGATTGCCCCGCTCCTGGGCGTTATACAGACCGTAGGTGACGGAGTCGCCGGTTTCAAAGGATACCAGAGAGCCAACACTGCGGCGGGGGATATCCCCCTTGTAGGGCTCGTAGCCCTCGAACACGCTGCTCATGATGCCCTCCCCCTTGGTATCGGTGAGGAATTCGCTCTTATAGCCGAACAGGCCTCTGGCAGGAATCAGGAACTCCAGACGCATGCGGCTGCCCTGGGGATGCATGGATTGCAGCTCCGCCTTCCGGGTACCCATTTTCTCCATAACGCTGCCTACGCTCTCCTCCGGCACGTCGATGACCAGCCGCTCAATGGGCTCCATCTTCTTGCCGTGATCGTCCCGGAACAATACACGGGGGGTGGACACTGCCAGCTCGTAGCCCTCCCGGCGCATGTTTTCGATGAGGATGGACAGGTGCATTTCCCCCCGTCCTGCCACCAGGAAGGAGTCAGTGGAGTCGGTTTCGCTGACCCGCAGGGAAACATCCTTCAGAAGCTCCTTGAACAGCCGGTCACGAAGCTGACGGGAGGTGACGAACTTGCCGTCCCGACCTGCCAGGGGACTGTCGTTGACGGAGAAGGTCATTTCCACCGTAGGCTCGCTGATCTTGGTGAAGGGCAGAGGCTCAAAGGCACCGTTTTCACAGACTGTGTCCCCGATGGTGATGTTTTCGATGCCGCTGACCCATACAATATCCCCCACTGTGGCAGTTTCCACCGGTACCCGCTTCAGCTCCTGGATCTGCATCAGGGTCACCAGCTTCGCATTGTAAGGCTTTCTGGATTCGTGGTAATCCCCTACGGTGATTGCCTGTCCCACCCGGGCGGTGCCCCGCTCGATTCTGCCAATGCCGATTCTACCCACATATTCGTTGTAGTCGATGGAGGAGATCAGCATTTGCAGGGGAGCGTTCTCGTCCCCCTGGGGCGGCTCAATGTAGTTGACGATGGTATCGAACAGGGGAGTCAGATCCTCGCCCTCCTCGTACTGGCTCAGGGAGGCGGTGCCGGCTCTGCCGGAGCAGAACAGGATGGGGCTTTCCAGCTGTTCATCGTTGGCGTCAAGCTCCAGCAGCAGCTCCAGCACCTCGTCCCCGATCTCGTCCAGACGGGCATCCGGCCGGTCGATCTTGTTGACCACGATGATGATCTTGTGACCCATCTCCAGCGCCTTGGACAGCACAAACCGGGTCTGGGGCATGGGGCCCTCCGCCGCATCCACCAGCAGCAGCACCCCGTCCACCATGTTCAGCACACGCTCCACCTCGCCGCCGAAATCCGCATGACCGGGGGTGTCGATGATGTTGATCTTGATGCCGTTGTAGCATACGGAGGTGTTCTTCGCCAGAATGGTGATGCCCCGCTCACGCTCCAGGTCGTTGCTGTCCATGACACGCTCCGCTACATTCTGATTCTCCCGGAATGCGCCGCCCTGCTTGAGCATTTCGTCCACCAGGGTGGTTTTGCCGTGGTCAACGTGGGCGATGATGGCGATATTCCGCAGATCGTTTCTTACCATAATGGTCATCCTTTCCTGTTGCGGAGCAGTGATACTCCACAATACTTATACACATTTTTTGTTGAATATGTTCAAATTTCCTTTTCGTTTGGGCATAAGAAAAGCCTTGCGCTTTGCAAGGCGATTACATGAACCAATCCGGCTCAAAGCCAAGAAAATACCCGTTCTGGATCACCAGCGTGCCGGACAGACCCTCTTGCAGACCCTCGTAGGTACCCTCGTCCACAAACAGCACACGCTTGGTGCCGTTGTCCAGGAGGAATTCCGCCTCGAAGGCGTTCAGATGGTCGGGGGACCGGGCTGTGCCGGTTTTCAGCACGCCGCAGCGCATGCCGATGACCACCGCATGCAGGGATTCAGGCTCACCGGATGTGTGGGATGCGGGCGGTGCCGGAATCCGGCGCTTTTCCCGCCGCCTGGACAGGATCAGACTGCCGGCAAGAAAGCATCCGAGCAGCAGAACCACCAGCAGTGGGATCAGACTGCCCCAGGCAATGAGACAGGGCGTTACAGGCAGGTGCATAGCTTACCTCCGCTGACAATGAAAAAACTCCGATTTGATGTCGGAGTTTTTCTGGGTATTGGTGGGGGAAGATGGATTCGAACCATCGAAGCTAGAAGCAACAGATTTACAGTCTGCCCCCTTTGGCCACTCGGGAATTCCCCCATATATTACGCAGTTGATGGAGCTGG
>NZ_FR894926.1:12519-19500 GCF_000434255.1 Ruminococcus sp. CAG:379
AGCTGCTCTACCAACTGAGCTACACCAGCACTAGCGTGATAACATAAAATATTATATCACACGGCGCAGTGGTTGTCAAGCCTTTTTTTCGATTTTTTCAAAAAAATTTCGAGGCACGGAATACCTCATGCCTCGAAAGCTAATTGATTTACCGAATAACATCCTTGCCGCCCATATACATCCGGAGCGGCTCCGGAATCCGGACGGAACCATCCGCATTCAGGTTGTTCTCCAGGAACGCAATGAGCATCCGGGGCGGTGCAACCACCGTATTGTTCAGCGTATGCGCCAGGTACTTTTCCCCGTCTGCGCCCTTGACACGGATGCCGAGCCGCCGTGCCTGAGCATCCCCCAGATTGGAGCAGCTGCCTACCTCGAAGTACTTCTTCTGACGGGGGGACCATGCCTCCACGTCGATGCTCTTGACCTTCAGATCCGCCAGGTCGCCGGAGCAGCACTCCAGAGTGCGTACCGGGATATCCAGGCTCCGGAAGAAGTCCACTGTGTTCTGGTACAGCTTGACGAACCACGCCTTGCTGTCCTCCGGCTTACAGACCACGATCATTTCCTGCTTTTCAAACTGGTGAATCCGGTATACGCCACGCTCCTCAATGCCGTGGGCGCCCACTTCCTTCCGGAAGCAGGGGGAATAGCTGGTAAGGGTCTGGGGCAGGGACTCCTCCGGCAGGATGGTGTCGATGAACCGACCGATCATGGAATGCTCACTGGTACCGATCAGGTACAGATCCTCCCCTTCGATCTTGTACATCATGCCCTCCATCTCCGCAAAGCTCATAACACCGGTAACTACGTCGCTGCGGATCATGTAGGGGGGAATGAAATATGTAAAGCCACGATCGATCATGAAGTCCCGGGCATAGGACAGAATGGCGGAATGGAGCCGGGCGATGTCACCGCAGAGATAGTAAAAGCCGTTTCCGCTGGTTTTCCGGGCACTGTCGATGTCGATGCCGTGGAGCTTTTCCATGATATCCACATGATAGGGGACTTCAAACTCCGGTACAAAGGGATCCCCGAAGCGCTCCACCTCCACATTTTCGCTGTCATCCCTGCCGATGGGCACTGTATCGTCAATGATGTTGGGGATCACCAGCATAATCTTACGGATCCGTGCCTCCAGGTCGTTTTCCATCGCCTCAGATTCGCTCAGTTCCTTTGCGAGCTCCGCAACCTCCGCCTTCCTGGCTTCCGCTTCCTCCTTCTGTCCTTTTGCCATCAGCCCGCCGATCGCCTTGCTGATGGTTTTTCGCTGGTTCCGCAGTGCATCGCTCTTGACTTTCGTCTCACGATACTGCCTGTCCAATTCCACAACCTCGTCCACCAGGGGGAGCTTTTCATCCTGGAATTTCTTCTTGATATTTTCCTTCACCAGTTCCGGATTTGTCCGGATCAACTTCATATCGATCATGATTTTCTCTCCTGTATTGAATTTGTTCCACGTGGAACAATTTTGTTTCACACCATGCAAACCGCAGTGTTGCGTGCTTTCACTCAGTCAATTTTTTTGCAAGGGTTGCAAGATCGTCCTTGTCATAGTACTCCAGAATCAGCATGCCCTTCTTTCTGCCCTGATCCACCTTCACCTTTCTGCCCAGACTGCTGCTCAGGCTCAGCTCCATCTCCTTATAGTAGCTGTCCCGGCGCCGATCCGGCTGAAGCAGGTGCTCCTTGGGTGCTGCCGCCAGCTTTTCAATGGCACGAACCGTCAGCTGACCGTCCGCCGCCCGTGCAGCGCATGCAAGCATGGTTTCCTCATCCGCAAAGCCAGCCAGCGCCTTGGCATGGCCGGTGGTGATGGCGCCCTCCTGCAGGTACTGCTGAATCTGTTCCGGCAACTGCAAAAGCCGCAGGGAGTTTGCTACCGCCGATCGGGATCGACCCACGATCTGGGCGATGCCCTCCTGGGTCATACCAAACTGATCCATCAATTCCTGGTATCCCTGAGCCTCCTCAATAGGGTTCAGATTTTCTCGCTGCAAATTCTCGATCAGAGCAATCTGCATGGTTTCCTGGTCGGACATGGCTCGGATCGTCACCGGCACTTCCTCCAGTCCCAGCATCCGGGCTGCCCGCCAGCGCCGTTCACCGGCTACAATCTGGTAGGATCCGTTTTCCAGCGGGCGCACCAGGATGGGTTGGATCATACCATGCTCCCGAATAGAATCGGCCAGAGCAGCAATTGCCCCATCGTCAAAGGATTTTCGGGGCTGCTCCCGATTTGGCTCGATCTCCGCCACCCGCAAAGTGGACAGATTCTGTACTTCCGTCGTGTTGTCCGAGAACAGGGTCTCGTAGCCCCGTCCCAAACCGCCTTTTGCCATAGCCTACTCCTTTCTAACGCCCAAAAAGCCGACGTTTCTGCTGGATCACCAGGGGTTCTCCCAGAATCTCGTGCCCCAGCAGCTCATACGCCTCTGCGCCCTTTGAGCTCTTATCGTAATACATTACCGGCTTGCCATGGCTGGGTGCCTCAGAGAGCCGCACATTCCGGGGGATTTTTGTCTGGAACACCTTTCCCGGAAAGTATCGCTCCACCTCATCCACAACCTGATTGGATAAATTCAGCCGTGCATCGAACATGGTAAACAGGATTCCCTGGATATCCAGACCGGGATTATACCTGGATCGAACGATCCGCATGGTATCTGACAGCTGGGACAGACCCTCCAGCGCAAAAAACTCAGCTTCCATGGGGATAATCAGCTTATCGCATGCCACCAGGCCGTTCAGAGTCATCAAACTCAGGGACGGGGGACAGTCGATAAACACAAAATCGTAGTCCGTCCGACAGGTGAGCAACTGCATTTTTAACCGATTCATCCGGTTATCCAGCTCGATCATTTCGATCTCGGCGCCAGCCAGTGCTGAAACAGCCGGCACAACACTTACATTGGAAAACTCGCTGTCGAGGATCGCCTCCTGAATCCGTGCTTTTCCAAGCAGCACATCATAGGTGGACATCTCCAGACCCTTTTTTTGTATGCCAAATCCAGTGGTGGTATTGCCCTGGGCATCGATATCCACACAGAGCACTTTTTTGCCCCGGGAACCCAGGTATGCAGCAAGATTTACAACCGTTGTGGTTTTTCCAACGCCGCCCTTCTGATTTGCGACCGCAAAAATGCGAGCCATCTTACCGCCTCCTTCCATTTCAATACTATTATAGCATGTGGAGGCGGTCTTGTAAAGGTGTTTGCAAAAAAATGTTCCACGTGGAACATTCCACATGGAACATGCAGACCGGTTATAATTGTTCCACGTGGAACAATTACTTCACAACCGGTATGTAGACACGATATTCAACAAAATCATCGTGCTGGATTTTCCGTGCATCAGCCTGGATTCCGGCCGCCTGCATAGTCTCCACCGCCTTCTGGATCGTATTTACGAAAATGCGCACGTTCTGAAAAAACGGGCTGCGTTGCCGATAGCTTTCCCGTTCCTTTTGCTGATGCAGCAGATCGGCTATAAGCTGCTCTGTTTTCTCCACGTTCAAATTTCGCTTGATGACCTGCCGCAGCACCGTCTCACGATCCTCCAGGGAGGAGAGCTTCAGAAGCGCTCTTGCATGCCGTTCCGTCAGCCCATACTTCAAGATCAGTGCCCGGTGGGGTTCACTGATTTTCAGCAGGCGTAGCTTGTTCGCAACGGTACTTTGGGCTCTGCCCAGTTTCACTGCCGCATCCTCCTGGGTCATGCCGTAGGAGGCGATAAGCCGCTGAATGGCTGCCGCCTCATCGAAAAAATTCAGATTCTGCCGCTGAATGTTCTCCACCAGTGACAGGATGGCAGATGTCCGATCCGAAACGTCGAAAACGATGCAAGGCACGGTTGGCAACCCAAGTTCCCTGGCAGCCCGGAGCCGGCGCTCCCCAGCGATCAGCTCGTACCCATCCGGCAGCTTCCGCACGGATAGCGGCTGCAAAAGGCCGTTCTGCTGAATGCTTTCCGCCAGCGAGAGGATTTCCACCTCCTCGAACTCCGTCCTGGGCTGATGCGGATTCGGCAAAATCTCCTCCGGTGCGACCTGGATCACCCTCGTTGTGTTCTTTTCTCTTGTAAAGCCTAGAAATGTCCCCATTTTCTGCTCCTTTCCACGGTTGTCCGTAATCCAATTGTAGCAGAAAATATGCCCCATTTCCAATACAAAAATCCGCTTACTTCAACGAAATAAGCGGATTTCCCAACATTTCCGGAGGTTAAATCAAGGGTTTTGCTTTGATCTGACCGCTGTTGCGAGGGTATTTGGTTGAAGTCTGCGATATTTTTCGGATGCAGATCAACCGCCTTGCATCCTCCTGTAGGGTGTAATCCACTGCCCTGGGACTTTCACCCCCAAGCAACTGCGCAGCACGAGCACCGTCCGAAGCATGCTCGGAGGGACCTTTCATGGCAATCATCATGCCGCCTGGCTTCACAAAGGGCAGACAGTATTCCGCCAAGGCTGGCAACGCCGCCACTGCCCGGGCAGTCGCCACATCAAACTGCTCCCGCAACTCCGGCCTTTTGGCTGCTTCCTCGGCACGTCCGTGGATACAACGAACCTCCAACCCCAGTTTTTCCGATAAAAACTGTAAGAAAACGATTCGCTTGTTGAGACTATCCAGCAGGGTCACATGCAGATCCTGCCGTAAAAGCAACACGGGCACGGACGGGAATCCGGCACCGGTGCCCACATCAATGAGGGCTGCGCCCAAGGGGATTTCTATGTATTTCGTCAACAGCATGCTATCCAGAAAATGCTTGACCAGCACATCCTCCGGAGCTGTCAGGGCAGTCAGATTCACGTTTTCGTTGTATTCCACCAGAAAAGAGGCGTAGCAGTCCAGTTTATCGTAGCATTCGGGGGTAAGCTCCAGCCCGTACCCCTCAAAAAGCGTCTTTGCATGCTCATAGTTCGGTAGCATTTTGTTTCCCCCTTTGTGACAGCCAGACCAGCAGCACGGAAATGTCCGCCGGGGATACCCCGGAAATCCGGCTTGCCTGTCCGATATTGATGGGTCGCTGACGATTCAGCTTCTCCGCAGCCTCCAACCTCAGTCCACGAACCTGGCTGTAATCCGCATCGTTTGGCAGCAGTTTCTCCTCCAACCCGCGCATTTGCGCCACTTGCGCCAGCTGCTTTTCGATATACCCGGCATATTTGATCTCCAGTTCCACCTGCTGTCCCACATCCTCCGGAAGTACGGGACGATCCGGGTCAAAAGGTGCCAGCATGCTGTAAGCCAGTTGTGGACGGCGAATCAGATCCGCCAGCTTACAACCGGTTGTAAGAGGCGTGGTACCATGGTTCGTGAGGAAATCCGCCAGAGCATCCGAAGGAGCAATGTTGCAGTGCTGCACCCGCTTGATCTCCCGGGAAATGGCGGTTTCCTTAGCACGCAGGGCAGCATATCGCTCCTCCGACAGCAGTCCGATGCTGTGACCGATCCGGGACAGGCGCTGATCCGCATTGTCCTGGCGCAAAATCAAGCGATATTCGCTGCGGGAGGTCATCATCCGGTATGGCTCGTTGCAGCCCTTTGTAACCAGATCATCGATGAGAGTGCCGATGTAGGCAGTGCCCCGATCCAGGATCACGGGCTCCTTACCCTGCACCAGCCGTGCGGCGTTGATACCTGCCATCAGCCCTTGCGCAGCCGCCTCCTCGTACCCGGAGCTGCCATTGAACTGACCGGCGCCAAACAAACCATGCAAACCTCGAAATTCCAGAGAAGGAGAAAGGGCGGTGGGATCACAGCAATCATACTCAATGGCATAGGCAGGCCGCATGATCTCCACATGCTCCAGTCCCACAATGGTGCGCAAAAACGCCAGCTGCACCTCCTCCGGCAGGGAGGAGGACATGCCCTGCAGGTAGTATTCATCCGTGTTCAGCCCCATTGGTTCTATGAACAGCTGATGCCGCTCCTTGTCCGGAAAGCGGACGATTTTGTCCTCGATGGAGGGGCAGTACCGGGGGCCGACGCCCTCGATTCTGCCGGAATACATGGGTGAGCGGTGCAGGTTCGCCCGGATCACTGCGTGGGTCTGAGCGTTGGTGTAGGCGATGTAGCAGCTGACCCGGTTCTGCATGTGGGAAGCATCGCTGGCAAAAGAAAACGGGACAATGTCCGGATCTCCGTCCTGCCGCTCCAGCTTGTCAAAATCGATGCTTCGGCGATGCACACGGCAAGGCGTACCAGTTTTGAACCGGCGCAGAGGAACATGCAAGGACCGGAGACTGTCCGAAAGCTGCATGCTGGGCAGTGCCGCATCCGGCCCGCTCTGGTAGGATGCTTCTCCCACATGGATCAGTCCCCGCAGATAGGTTCCTGTGGAAATCACAACAGCACGGGTAGCATACACAGTGCCAAGACGAGTCCGAATGCCACAAACGGCACCGTTTTCAGTCAGAATCTCCACAACCTCGCCCTGCTTGATATCCAGATTTGGCTCCTGCTCACAGACCTGCTTCATGTAACAGTGGTAGGCGACCCGATCCGCCTGCACACGCAGACTGTGAACAGCCGGGCCTTTGCCCCGGTTCAGCATCCGGCTCTGAATAAAGGTTGCATCCGCCGCCTTGCCCATTTCGCCCCCAAGGGCGTCGATCTCCCGGACAAGATGCCCCTTGGCGGTGCCGCCGATGGACGGATTGCAAGGCATATTCGCAATCTGATCCAGGGAGATGGTGAACATTGCGGTGCGGCATCCAAGCCGGGCAGATGCCAGAGCGGCTTCCACCCCCGCATGCCCCGCACCGATCACGATCACCTCATAGCATCCCAGTGGTTCCTCCATGTTTTCAACTCCAAACTGTGAAATGTTCCACGTGGAACATTTTTTGATCTTGTTCTCCATTGTTCCACGTGGAACAATTTCTTCTGCGCATGTTTTACACTGTTCCACGTGGAACATTTTCATTTCCCGACACAAAACCTTGCAAAAACCTGTTCTACAACCGCCTCTGTGGCTCGC
>NZ_FR894926.1:19510-23272 GCF_000434255.1 Ruminococcus sp. CAG:379
CCGCCTCTGTGGCTCGCTCTCCCGTCAGCTCCAGCAGCGTATTCGCAGCATCATCCAGCAGCACGGTAACGCAGTCCAGAGGTTCTCCGGAACGAACGGCGGCAATGGCAGCAGAGATGTGCTCCATGGCACGCTCCACACACAGATTCTGCCGCTCGTTGGATAGTACCCCAGCCTGGGGGTCGGGAGCATCCGACAGAAACAGAGCATGCAGGGCGGACGAGAGCTGTTCCATGCCCTCCCCTGTTTTTGCGGAAATGGGGATCACATAGGCAAAGTGGGCGGACAGTTCATCCGGGGTCAGAGAGGATCCTGCATCGCTTTTATTGCAAATGGCGACCGCCCGGCGCTTTCCGATCCGGGAAATCAGTTCCCGATCCTGGGGCAGCAGGGGAGAAGTGCTGTCGAACACCGCCAGAATCAACTCCGCCTCCTCCAGCCGCCGATAAGCGATCTCCACACCAAGCTGCTCGATCCGGTCGGGAGTATCCCGCAATCCTGCCGTATCCGACAGCCGCAGGGTCAGATCTCCCAGCCGCACGCTTTCCTCCACCACATCCCGGGTGGTGCCGGCAATATCCGTGACAATGCTCCGCTCAAAGCCGCTGAGCCGATTCATCAGCGTGGATTTTCCCACGTTTGGGCGCCCCACGATCACCGTGTTGATGCCTTCCCGGAGGATCCTGCCATAGTCGTAGGTGGATGCAATAGCAGACAGGTCTGCATGCAGAGCGGTAAGGGATGCGTCCAGAGCATCCGGTTCCACGCTGGGAATGTCCTCCTCCGGATAGTCCGCCCATGCCGCCAGATCACTGAGCAGCACCACCAGCTGATCCGTACAGCTGTGGATCCGCCGGAACACAGCCCCCTCCCGGAGGGAACGGGCGCACCGAAGCTGTGCATCCCCCTGGGCGGAGATCAGATCCATGACGGATTCCGCCTGGGTCAGGGACAACTTGCCAGCCAGAAAGGCACGCTTGGTGAATTCTCCGGGCTGGGCAGGCTCCGCCCCGGCGGCAAAGCAAAGCCGCAGCACCTGCCGGGACAGGAACAGCCCCCCGTGACAGGACAGCTCCGCCGTATCCTCCCCGGTGTAGCTGTGGGGGGCACGAAACACCGTCAGAACCACGTCATCCACCGGGTTTCCATCCTGATCCCGGACAGTGCCGTATGCACAGGTATAGCCCGCCATGCCGGACACAGGCTTGCCGTTGGCAGGGGTGAACACACGCGCCGCAACGGTAAGCGCATCCGGACCGGAAACCCGGATCACGGCGATCCCCCCCACGGCGTTGGGGGTGGAGATGGCTGCAATGGTTGACATAGGCTGCTCCTTTACACAAAAATGGACGGCAAGTGCCGCCCGTTTTCGGCGAACCGAAGTCCGCTTAAAATTCGATTTTTCCGTACAAGCCGGCGTTCAGTTCATCCTCCGGCTTGGGGCGCTTGTAGTCCTTCTCGAAGCTGGTGGCAAGATCCAGCTTTCTCGGCCCTTCCGGATTTTTCCGGCGGCGGTCACGGTCGTTTCTGCTCCGGCGCTCGCCGCCCTTCCGGGGGTTGGTGCTGGAGATGATGACCTTCCGGTAAGGCTCCTCACCGGTGGAATGGGAGGTGACGCCCTCAATTTCCGACACTGCGGAGTGAATGATCCGGCGCTCATAGGGGTTCATAGGCTCCAGAGTGGTGGATCGTCCGGTACGCAGCACGCTTTTGGAGATTTTCTTGGCAAGCTCAATCAGCGTCTTGCGGCGCTTTTCCCGATAGCCGCAGCTGTCGATGGTAATCCGGAAATAGTCCTTGTCCCCCTTGTTGGAAACCATGGAAGCCAGGTACTGAAGGGCATCCAGGGTCTCCCCCCGGCGGCCGATGATGGTACCGCTGCCATCCCCGTCAAAGGTCAGGGTCACGCCGCTTTCGGTGACTGTCATAGTGGATGCATCCGACAGACCCATGCTCCGGAGGATGGATGCAACGTAGCTTCTTGCATGCTCTGCCTTTGCGGCTTGCTCCTCTGTCAATTCCGCAGGGACAGCTTCCTCCGCAGGGGCTGCCTCCGGGGTTTCCGGAACAGTTTCCGCAACGGGTACTGCATCAGGCTGCACGGCCGGTTCTTCTGCCGGTGCCGCAGGCTGCTGGGGTACGGGGGCAGTAGGGGCTGCTGGCGCCTCCCGGACGGGAGTCTGCTGCATCATGGGCTCGTACTCTGCCTTGACTCTTGCCTCGCCCTTGAGCTTGCCGAACAGACCCCGGCGTGGCTGCTCTAAGATCTCAAACCGGATCTGGGAAGCCGGTGCGCCGAATGCGCTGACTGCCTGTTCCTGGGCTTCCTCCACGGTTTTTGCTGTAAAAATCTCAATCATACCAATGATAGATGGCGTATCCGCTGGGCGGCGCCATCTCCCCCCTTTCAGAATAATATGTCCGGTATGTATGACAACACCGCACAAAAGCTGTGCGGTATTGACGGTTTACTCGGTTTGATCATTGGAATACTTTTCTTCCATCCGCTTTCTGGCTTCGTTGATCCGCTGCCGGTTGTATTCCTGCAGCTCGGCACGGCTCATGCCTTCAGCTTCCTCCTCATCGGAGTAATCCACACGGTTGGCGGCACTCCGCTGCATCACAGCACGGCGGTTATCTCCGTTCTGCTCCGCCATCATAGTCTGCTGCTGTTCCATCATTCTCTGGTACAGCCCGGGCTTTTTCCGGCTTGCCTTTTCCCTTGCCTTTGCGGCGATCCGGGCGGAACGCTCCGGTGTAAAGTAATGGTTCAACGCCACAGTCTGGATCAGACTGAACAGGGAGGAGAATACCCAGTAGAAGCCCACGCCGGCAGGCATGGAGAACGCCAGCACTACGGAGAAGATGGGCATAATGTAGAGCATTGCGTTCATGCCCCCCATGCTGGGAGCATCCGGGTTCATTTTCTTCTGGCGAACCTGTGTGTAAATGGTCATGCCCAGCTGCAGCAGACCGGAGATAAAAGGAATGCTGGCAAGGGCAAGATTCGCTGCCGTCCAGCCCCCATCCGGACTGAGGGAGGGCTGTGCGCCCAGGTCGATCAGCCGCAGCACCGTGTAGTTGAAGCCGTGGATGGTATCAGTAAAGCCGGGCAGGCTGCTGAAAATATCCGGGTTGGACTTGGCATATTTCAAAATCACAAGCTCCGGACGGGAGGACAACGCCTTTTCCGTAATACTGTTCTGGGTGAGCCAGTCCGTCAGCAGGGTCTGCGCCTGGGACACATCCCCGCCAAGGCCGAGAATGTGGGTCAACGGACAGCATACCACACGCCACACGCCCATGATGATGAGCATGGTCAGCAGGGTGGGCAGACAGCTTGCCATGGGGTTGATGCCTTCCTCCTGGTAGATGCGATACTGCTCCTCCTGCACCTTCTGAGGATTGTTGGGGTACTTTTTCTTCAGCTTGGCAAGCCTGGGGTTGATGACCTGCATTCTTGCCATGTTCTTTTGCTGATTGTAGTTGACCGGGAAGGTCAGCAGTTTAATAATCAGGGTAAAGATAATAATGGATACGCCGTAATCCTTGACCACCTCGTAGACCACTTTCATGATCCAACCCAGTGGGATCGCTATCAAATCGAACAAATTGACCTCCTGTGGCACTCGCCTTACTCATTGTCTTGCGGAAAATCCGCCGGCGTATGCCTCCCCAGAATATCAAACTTCTGCGGCACAGGATCGAATCCACCCTTGCTCCAGGGATTGCACCGCAGCAGCCGCCAGATGGCGAGCCAGG
>NZ_FR894926.1:23282-23459 GCF_000434255.1 Ruminococcus sp. CAG:379
CCGCCAGATGGCGAGCCAGGAGCCACGGAGAAATCCGAACCGCTCCAGCACGCCCAGGGCATAGGCGGAACAGGAGGGGTAGTATTTGCAGCAGCGGGGCAGCAGGGGAGAAATCACCTTCCGGTAGAACCGGATCAGCAGCATCGCCGCCTGTTTCATTGCTTCTGCGGATCCCGT
>NZ_FR894927.1:0-833 GCF_000434255.1 Ruminococcus sp. CAG:379
CCATGCCAGGACGTCATAGGCGGCACGATGCTGCCCGGAGTGATTATTTTCCTCCACACGAAGCCACCGCAGATATAGCATGCCCATTCCCCCTACAAAAAACGGACGGCAGGATACCGTCCGTTAAATTTATTACTCCTTGCGCTTATAAAACATATTCACAGGTTCACTGGTGCTTAAGATAAAGCAGATCGCAAAGCACAAAATCAAGGCAGCGCCGTATCCTACAGCGGTCAGCGCCATGCCCTCCTCTTTTTTCTGCATCAGCATGGGCAGACCCGGGAACAGCAGCAGCGCCGTCATCAATCCGAACAGGAAGGAGCCCAGCTTTTTCACAAAGCCCACCCGCAGGATCAGCAGAACGGACACGACCCCCAGCCCGAAGCTGGTGTAATTCATCACCTTGGTGACACCGCTGTAAAAGCCGTTGTCCATACTGTCCTGGAATTCCCGGACGGAGAAGAAATACAGGGCAGCCGCTGCCAGCAGTCCCAGGATCATCAGAACGATCACGACCGTAAAGCCCTTCTTGGCAAGCTCCGCTTCCCGTTCCATCCGCAGCTCGTTCATCAACCGGCGGCTTTCCGCCTTGTCCACATTGGTGGTCATGTTCAGGGACTGCTCAATGGCACGCTTCTGGGCGTTTGCCTTTGCCGCCTCCAGATCCGCTTCATTGAACCGGGACACCTTCCGCTCCGGCTCCGGGGCAGGCTCCTCCAGCAGGGATGCGGCAGCAGCAGCGGAAACCTGTGGCGCATGCTTCTCCTTGACCGGCGGCGTATAGGTACTTTCCTCCAGCACCGGTGCCTTGACCTGAGGCTGAGGGGCAGGCT
>NZ_FR894927.1:883-2024 GCF_000434255.1 Ruminococcus sp. CAG:379
CCTGCCGATCCATATATGCCTTCTGAATGGCAGCAATCTGCTCCGGAGTATAGGGAGGCTGACCGGACTGGGCACGCTGCTGTGCCAGAACATCCAACTGCTGCTGGGTCAGGGGTACAGGGGTAAATGCAGCCGGCTGTGCAGGCTTGGATGCGGCATGCGCATCCGGATCCTCCAGCACCGGTGCCTGTACCCCTTCCAGGCTATGCTTTTTCCGGGTATCCACATAATCATCATCCGCCAGCGTGGGGGCTGCCACGTCTGCAAGATGGGACTTCTTTTCCTTGGGCGCAACGTATGCCGTATCCTCCAGCACCGGCGCAGCTACGCCCGCCAGCCGATCCTCCTTCTGCTTGGGCACATAGGTGGACTCCTCAAGCTGGGACAATCCGTTGTTCTGTTCTTCGCTCATTCCCATCACCTCCGTATGATTGACCGCTGCTTACCGTTCCAGAATCTGGCTTCTGTCCGGGCCAATGCCGATCATAGCGATCCGGCAGTCGCACAGCTCCTCCAACCGGGCAATGTAACGCTTGCAGCTTTCCGGCAGCTCCTCAAAGCTCTTGCAGCCGGAAATATCCTCGTCAAAGCCCTCTGCTTCCTCGTAGATGGGCGTACAGCCAGCCAGCTCCTCCAGTGTGGGAGGCAGGTTCCGGGTGATGGTGCCGTCCGCCATTTTGTATGCGGTACAGATCTTCAGAGTGCCCAGACCGCTGAGGGTATCCAGCTTGTTGATGGCAAGCCCGTCCAGACCGTTCACACGCACAGAGTGCCGCACGATCACTGCGTCAAACCAGCCGGTTCTCCGGGGTCTGCCGGTGGTGGTGCCGAATTCGCCGCCTACGTTCCGGATCTTCTCCCCGATTTCATCGTTCAGCTCGGTGGGGAAGGGTCCCTTGCCCACACGGGTGGTATATGCCTTTGCCACGCCGATGATGTTGGAGATCATCCGGGGACCAACACCAGTACCTACACATACCCCTGCAGACAGAGGATGGGAGGAGGTAACGTAGGGGTATGTACCAAAGTCAATGTCCAGCAGGGTCGCCTGCGCACCCTCAAAGAGGATGGTCTTCCCCGCCTTGTCCGCTTCATAGGTCAGCACGGATACATCCGCCAGGTAGGGCAGCAGCCGCTTGCC
>NZ_FR894927.1:2041-11091 GCF_000434255.1 Ruminococcus sp. CAG:379
TGCCGTATTCGGTGTATTCCTGGATCACAGCATCCAGGTCGATGGCCTCGCCCCCGTATACGGCAGTGATGATCTTGTTCTTCAGTGCCCCGGTGCTCCGTGCCTTCTGGGCAAACACCTCCGGATGGGTCAGATCGTACATCCGAATGCCGCAGCGCTCATATTTGTCCATATAGGTAGGCCCGATGCCCCGCTTGGTGGTGCCGATGTCGGAATTGCCCCGGAATTTCTCGCTGAGTCCGTCCAGCACAATGTGCCAGGGCATCACCACATGGGCACGGGGGTCGATCTTCAGATTGTCCGTCGAAATCCCTCTTGCATGCAGATTGTCCAGCTCGGAGATAAAATCCTTGGGATCCAGCACGACCCCAGCGCCGATCAGGCAGGCAGTTCCCGGATACAAAATGCCGGAGGGCACCAGGTGCAGCTTATAGGTCTGTCCGTTGTTTACCACCGTATGACCAGCGTTGTTGCCTCCCTGGGAACGTACTACTACTTCCGCACGGGATGCAAGAATGTCAATAATCTTGCCCTTTCCTTCATCGCCCCACTGGGTGCCGATTACAATATTAGCAGGCATACTCAATTCCTCATTTCTTTGTCCTTAATGGATGCATGAAGCATACATCAAGTAGTATAGCATCTTTTCGTCGAAAAAGCAAGTGAATCCGAGGGAATTTCCGTAGCAGGGTGCCCCTTTTCCGGCTTTTCAGCGAATTGCATAGAAAACCTGTATACTTTTCCGCAGTTGCATACTAAAGTGATGAATCATCCTTCCCACGAAGGGTGATGATCCGCAGCTCAGGGGGATTAAACAGTCTGGGCTTGGCGATGCCCCCGCTGACGATCAGATCCGTATGCCCCTGCCGGTAATGTCCCCTGGAATATGCCGGGAAGAGTTTCCGCTCCGGGGAGAGCAACCCCCCCACCACCGGCAGCCGGATCATACCCCCGTGCACATGACCGGACACCACCAGCTCCGCTCCCCAGGCAGCATAGGTGTCCAGAGCCAGGGGGCTGTGCGCCAGCAGCAGAGTCATGCCCCGATGCACGCCCACCGCCTGCTCCATGTCATCCGGTGTATACTTGGAAAGCCCGGAAAAGCCCCGGTTCTGGTTCCGGAACATGCTGTATTTCAAGGTGACACCGCAGAGCGCCAGTCCCTCCAGCTGCACAGTCCGGTTGCACAGCAGCACCGTACCGGTAGCTTCAATCGTCCGGTACAGCTTCTGCCGCATGGGTTCCGTCATATCCAGCTCATGATTGCCTGGCGCATAGTACACCGGAGCAATGGCGCACAGCCCGGTCAGCAGCTGCTGCACCAAGGAAAAGTCCGTGCAGGTTCGGCTCACCAGATCCCCGGGAACGAGGATCAGATCCGGCTTTGCTGCCCGGACTGCCCGGAGCAGCCGCTGACAGCGCCTCTGCCGCCGCCGGTTGATGATGTGGGTATCCGACACCAGCGCCAGCTTCAAGGGGCGCCCGGTGTATGCAGGCTGATCAATGGTATCCTGCCGCACCGCCAGCATGCAGCAGTTTTCACGGACAAACTCTGCGGCCAGTAGCCCTGCCGCCGCCCCGGCAATGATTCCGATCATGCTGTTCCTCCATTCTGATTCTGTATTGCCTTATCTTTTATTATACCGGATTTCCCCGTCGAATGCAACGGATTTGACGGATCCGGAAAAATGTAGTATATTAACAGAAGGACTATTCAAGCTGCACTGCGCAGAACTTGTGCGGCGTTGCCTTAAGGGTTTCTTAAGAATTCCCTTTTCTTTTTTCTAAGGAATGCGAGTTATGATAAAGACAGGCAAACGAAAGGAGCGGCGCAGCACCTGTCTGCGCAATATGATGATGGATTACACACAATGCACCGTCCTGGTGGCGGACGACGACCGGGATATTGTCCGTGCCATTGCCACCCTGCTGGAACAGGAGGGACTGACCGTACTGCGGGCATACAACGGGCTGGAGGCTCTGGAGGCTGTAGCAGAGCATCCGGTTTCCCTGATCCTCATTGACGTGATGATGCCAAAGCTGGACGGTCTGTCGGCGATGATGAAGATCCGGGAACAGAAAAATATACCCATCCTCATTCTGTCGGCAAAATCCGAGGAAAGCGACAAAATCCTGGGGCTGTCCATGGGTGCGGACGACTACATCGCCAAGCCCTACCACCCCCAGGAGCTGGCGGCACGGGTAAAATCCAGCCTGCGGCGGTATCTGCACCTGGGTGCGGCGGACAGTGTCCGGATGCAAAAGCTGATCCGGGTGGGCGGACTGGAGTATGATCCGGACACCCGGCAGCTGACGGTGGACGGAGAGTCGGTACGGCTCACCTCCAAGGAGCTGAAGATCATGGAATTGTTCCTGCGGAATCCGGGGCGGATTTTTTCCGCAGAGGAGATCTACAGCCGGGTATGGAACGAGGACGCCTATGCAGTGGAAAACACCGTCATGGTACATATCCGTCATATCCGGGAGAAAATCGAGATCAATCCCCGTGAACCGAATTATCTGAAGGTGGTGTGGGGCATCGGCTATCAGCTACAGGACCCTGCTGCCCGAAAAGGAGGCAAGAAGCCATGAAAGCAGAAAAGCATACACGCCGAACGATGTTCTGGGCAATGGCGGCTGCCCTGTGCATGGGGTGCTTGACAACCCTGGTGCTGCTGATGGATGTCCATCCGGCAATTCAACCATACACCCCCTTGATCCTGGGTACTGCCGTCAGCGGCTTGCTGACGGTGTTATTCTCCTGCATCGTGCTGGTCAAATCGCTGCGCAAACCGGAGCAGATCCCAGAGGCGCACAGCGTTCTGGATCCATTCTCCCTGGAGAGCATTCTTCTGCTGATCCTGTGCACGATACCCGTATGGTGGGCGATCTGCAAGCACCACGAAAGCATGCCGAAAGCCGCATTTTTCCGGCAGGAGCCTCTTGCCCAGTGCAATGTGGGACTGTATGCGGCACTGCTCTGTTTCCTGTCTCTGGAGTCCCTGGCAAGCCTGCTGCGCCGGATCCGGAGCGGACAGCTGGCTGCCACCTCCCTGCTTGCAGCCTTTTTTCAGACACCGGTTCGCCAGGAAAAGCGTGCCGCCCTGCATGAACGCTTGCATGCGCCGATCGAACTGCCGGATGCTAGCGGAGACAAGCTGCATGCAGCCGCTTCTTCTATGCGCCAACGGCTCAATGCACCGGTCACATTGCCGGATACCCCCGCCGGCAATCGGCTGCGCCGGATCATCAACCGATGTGCGCAAAGCATCCGGAACCGGAAAGCCCAGTGCAGAACCCGTTGGCGCAGCCTCCCCTTCTCCCAGCAGACAGCCCTGCACAGCATCACTGCCATGGTGGTGATTCTTAGCTTGGCGCTGTGTTTTTCCCCCTTTGATCGTCCAAACCAAATCAGTGCCATGCTGCTGTTATCCCTCCTGGTGATCGCCGTTTACATCGGCATCCAGATGCGACGCAGCCGACAAATCGACCGGCTAAGTCAGCGGATCCACACCATCAGCCAGGGGGATTTCTCCCCTGCCGCCCCGGCGGAGGATTCCTGCGTAGCGGCACAACTCCGGGAACTGGATCAGATCCAGGACAGCACCCGGGACGCCATTGCCCGGCAGGTACAGGCGGAACGCACCAAGGTCAACCTGGTCACCAATGTGTCCCACGACCTGAAAACGCCGCTGACCTCCCTCATCAGCTACATTGACCTGCTGTCCAAGGAGGAGCTGCCGCCCCAGGCCATGGACTATGTGCATGTGCTGGAACGAAAATCCCAGGGGCTGCGCCGGATGGTACAGGATGTATTTGATCTTGCCAAGGCGGCCAGCGGGGAGGATGTGTGCTGCACCCGGCTGGATGCGGTCATGTGCCTGCGACAGGTACTGGCAGATATGGAGGATACCATTCAGCGATCCGGCAGAGACATCCGGCTGCAAACCGACCTGGATCGCTGCATCATCCGGGCGGAGGGCAACAAGCTGTACCGGATCTATCAGAACCTGTTGGCAAACGCCCTGCGCTATTCCATGGAAAACACCCGGATCTACATTCGGGTCACCGGTACACAGACGGAATTCTCCTGCTGCATCCAGAACACCTCCTCCTACGAAATGTATTTTACCCCGGAGGAGATCACGGAACGGTTCACCCGTGGAGACGCCATGCGCAGTACGGAGGGCTCCGGTCTGGGGCTTGCCATCGCCAAGAGCTTTGCGGAGGCCTGCGGCGGTGGTTTCCGGGTCGCCATCGACGGAGATCAATTCAAAGCCATTCTCACTTTCCCATGCTGCGGATCTGACGCAGCCCTGGAGGCATAGCCCGGTGCTATGCCTCTTTTTCTATGGGGAAGGGCAAAGGATTCCGGGCAGGGAGAATGAATTTTGTCGGATTACCCAATGACAAGTCACAGAAAATATGATACAATAGACTTATATATCTTTATGAAGAAAGTATGGGATTGTTATGACTAATCACTATGACGTCATCATTGCCGGAGGCGGCGCTGCCGGTCTGTACGCTGCTCTCAACCTCCCTGCATCCCTGCGGGTGCTTCTGATCTGTAAACGGGAGCTGACCCTGTGCAACTCCGCCCTGGCTCAGGGGGGCATCGCCGGGGTCTACGACTCCCCGGAGGATGATGTACAGCTGCACAAGCAGGATACCCTCGTTGCAGGCGGATTCAAGAACAACACAGAGACCCTGTCCATCCTGGTGAACGAAGCCGCCCAGGATATCGGCAGGATCATCGACCTGGGGGTGGAGTTTGACCGGAATCCGGACGGTTCCCTCCACCGCACCCTGGAAGGGGGGCACAGCAAGCACCGGATCTTCCACCATAAGGATGCGACAGGCTTTGAGATCGTATCCAAGCTTTTGCAGACTGTACGGACGCTGCCCAATGTAGAGATCCTGGAAAACACACTTTTGTGCGGCGTAGCAAAAACCGGAACGGGCTTTTCTGTGGATACCCTCCACGAAGGCACCTACACCGCCTTCCACAGTCACTTCCTGCTGCTTGCCACCGGCGGCATCGGCAGAGTGTACGAATTCACTACCAATTCCGCCATTGCCACTGGGGACGGCATCACCTTTGCCTATGAGCTGGGAGCTCCTATCAAGAATCTGAGCCTGGTACAGTTCCACCCCACCGCCTTCAACAACCGGCACACCCGGGAATGCTTCCTGATTTCCGAAGCGGTACGGGGCGAGGGGGCATACCTGCTGAATGCTGCGGGGGAGCGGTTCATGCAGCGGTACGATGACCGACTGGAGCTGGCACCCCGGGATGTGGTATCCCACGCCATCATTCTGGAAAGCCACCGACAGGATTCCCAGGAGTTCTATCTGGATATCAGTCACAAGGATCCGGAATTTTTGAAGCATCGGTTCCCCATGATTTACGAAAACCTGCTCAAGCAGGGCTATGATCTGACCACTGACCGGATCCCGATCTTCCCCTGTCAGCATTATCTGATGGGAGGCATCGACGTGAATGCGGATTCCCGTACCGCCCTGGATCGGCTGTACGCTGCGGGAGAATGCTCCCACACTGGGGTACACGGCAACAACCGACTGGCAAGCAATTCCCTGCTGGAGGCACTGGTATTCTCCCGACATGCGGCAACGGACATTGCCAAGCACCTGTCCGAAGTGCCGGATACCTTTGAGGAGCACAGCTTCCCCCATGACCCGGATGCGCCCCCCATTCCCCAGGGTCTGCGCACGGAGATCCGGCATATTATGCAGCACAGCTACTTTGTCATTCCGGACAAGGAGGCTGCCGCAGCAGGCTTTGAACGGGTTGCCCGGATCCGGCAGATGCTGCTGGAGGGCAACTACCGGATCAACGCCGATTACATTGAAGCAAAATCCCTTGCCACTGTGGCATATCTGATTCTCAAGGAAGTCATCTGACGAAAGGAGCGATCCCTATGAATCTGCCCCAGAATTATATTGACGATCTGATCCGCAGAGCCCTTGCGGAGGACATTACCTATGTGGACATCACCACGGACACCCTGATGCCGGATTCCCACACCAGCGAGGCGTACTATATCGCCAAGGACGAGGGCGTGCTGTGCGGCATGGACGTGGCGCTGCGGGTCTTTGACCTGGCAGGGGGCAATGTGGAGACCAGGGCACTGTTCCACGATGGAGACAAAGTGTGTAAAGGCGACATCCTCGCAACCATGACCGGCAGCACCAAGACCCTGCTGAAGGGAGAGCGCACGGCGCTGAATCTATTGCAGCATATGTCCGGCATCGCCACCGCCACCAACCGGTGCGTCCAACTGGTAGAAGGCACCCGTGCCCGGATCACCGACACCCGGAAGACCCTGCCCGGCATGCGTGCGCTGCAGAAGTATGCAGTGGTAGTAGGCGGCGGCAGAAACCACCGGTTCAACCTGTCCGACGGCGCCATGCTCAAGGACAACCACCTGGACGCCTACGGCGGCATTACCCCTGCGGTNNCGGCGGCATTACCCCTGCGGTGGCTGCTCTCCGGGATAAGATTGGGCATATGGTCAAAATCGAGGTGGAGGTGCGGAACCTGGAGGAACTGCAGGAGGCTCTGGACGCAGGCTGTGAGATTATCATGCTGGACAATATGTCCTGCGAGGATATGGCAGCGGCGGTGCAGATCAACGCAGGGCGCGCCCTGCTGGAAGCATCCGGCAACGTTACCGCCGAAACCATCCGCCCCATTGCAGAAACCGGCGTGGATATCATTTCCCTGGGGGCTCTGACCCACAGCGTGAAATGCTTTGACATCTCCATGCGGATCAAACAAGCTAAGTGAGGTGCATTATGAAGCCGTTCAGACAAATCGCACTGCTGACAGCGGCTATGCTGCTGCTGAGCGCTGCCGGTTGCGGCAAAAAGGAGGATTCTCAGATGCAGGACAGTTCATCCCAGAGCACCTGGAGCATGGCGGATCCCTCCCTGAATCTGCCCACCCTGAATCTGGGGCACACCACGGAGGATATGATCCGGCGTGCAGTGGTCAATCCGGGTAATACCGCCCGGTTGGCGGATGCCATGAAGCGGGCGCAGGCAGGTGAGAAGATCACCATCGGTACCATCGGCGGCTCCATTACCCAGGGTACTGCCGCCTCCACCACTGACGAGCGGTATGCAAACCGGGCGCTCCAGTGGTGGGCAAAGACGTTCCCCAAGGCGCAGCTAGACTTTGTCAATGCAGGCATTGGCGCTACGGATTCCTACATCGGGGTACACCGGGTGGATGCAGACCTGCTGAGCAAGAAACCGGATGTGGTGATCGTGGAATTTTCCGTAAACGATACGGATGCGGCACTGAATCTGCAAACCTACGACAGCCTGGTGCGGAAGATTTTGCAGGCAGAGAACCATCCGGCAGTGATCCTGCTGTTCACCACCCAGGAGGACGGCACCAGCCTTCAGGACACCCATATGCAGATTGGCTCGGCATATAATCTGCCCATGATCAGCTATAAAAATGCGGTGCTGCCGGAGATTGAAGCCGGCAAGTTCACCTGGAAGGACATTTCCCCGGACAATATCCACCCCAACTCCGTGGGACACGGTATCATCGGCGAGCTGCTGTGGAGCTATTTCAACTCGGTTTACGCAAAGCTGGATCAGATCAATACCTCTGACCTGACCTTCACAGCTACCCCGGTCACAAAGGATCTGTACGCCAAGGGACAACTGCTGGACAGCAAGACCCTGACCCCCAAGACCATGCAGGGCTTTGAGCAGGCGGAGCTTTCCAATCAATTCCCCAACGACTGGACCACGAAGGAAGGCGGCGAGCTGACCTTTGAAGTTACCGGCAGCAACATCGGCGTGCTGTACTATAAGACCGTGGACGGCAAAAGCGGTCAGTACTGCGTCTATGTGGATGACCGGCTGATCCAGGTGCTGGACGGCGATTTTACCGGCGGTTGGGGCAATTACGCACAGGCGCAGCAGGTTTACACCTCTGACACGCCATCCACCCATACGGTAACCATCAAGCAGCTCGAGGGCACAGATCTGACGCAGTTTACCGTTTTGGGCTTGCTGGTAAGCTGACATGAGCAACCTGGAATTCAGCCTGAACGCAACGATGCCGGTGTTCTTCGTCATCTTTGTTGGCTGGTTCCTCAAGAAAATCGGTATCATCCGGAAGGACTTTCAGGACGCCAACAATCGGCTGGTGTTCCGGGTGCTGCTTCCGGTCATGCTGTTTTGCGACGTGGCGGAAACAGATCTGTCCGCCACCTTCAGCATGAAATTCTTTCTGTTCTGCGTATCCGCCACCCTGGCATGCTTTGCGGCGGTATGGATTCTGGCAGCGCTGTTCTACAAGGACAGAGCAAGCATCGGCAGCTTTGTACAAGGTGCCATCCGGGGCAGTGCCGGAATCCTTGGAGTGGCATTTGCGGAAAACATGTACGGCCGTGCAGGCATGGTTCCTCTGATGATGATCGCCATTGTGCCCATCTACAACATCGGCTCTGTGATTCTGCTGACCATGTACAGTTCGGAGCGTCCACCCCAGGGACAGATCAAAAAGGTATGCCTGGAGGTTCTGACCAACCCTCTGATCCTTGGAATCCTGGCTGGCATTCCCTTTGCGCTGCTGCACATGCAGTTCCCGGCACTGGTGCAGAAATCTCTGAACAATCTTTCAATGATTACTTCTCCCCTGGCGCTGCTGATGGTTGGCGCCGACTTTGATCTGCAAAAGGCATCCGCCCAACGGATCCCTGTACTCCTTGCAACAACCATCAAGCTATTGATTCAGCCGGCGATTTTCCTACCCATTGCAGTACTCCTGGGATTCCGGGACGAGTCCCTGATTGCGATCCTCATTATGCTGGGCGCCCCGGCAACGGTTTCCGGCTATATTATGGCACGGGGCATGCACAACAATGTCTCCATGGCAGGCAGCATCGTGGTACTGACCACCATGCTTTCCGCCATCACCGTCACAGGCATTATCTTTGTACTGCGCACCTTAGGGTATGTCTGACGCAATCCCATATCGCAAAAGTCCGTGAGCGAATTCGTTC
>NZ_FR894928.1:0-11147 GCF_000434255.1 Ruminococcus sp. CAG:379
CGGGACTGATGTTTCATTCGGATCTGCCACTTTACCGTAACTGAGTAATCCATGATCATCGATCACATCCATTTTTTCACGGCAGCGGTGATAGGGTATGTACCGAAGAAACAGCCAGGCAACATTGATGATCGCAAACACAGACAAAATGATCAGCCGTTTGGCTGTTATATATTTTTTCATTTTATAGTGCCCTCCTTCTTGTTCATTTTTTCTGATTAAATCTGTGTCTATAGTATATACCACAAATTCGGCCTTATCAAGTACTTTTTTACAGTTTACCTGATAAATCCCTGGAATTTGTGAGCCAAAAGAAATGACTGACAAACAGAGCACATGCACATCACCGTGCATTTCCTGTTTGTCAGTCACTTTATTTGCAGATTACTCCTGCACCAGGATTGCCTTGACAGCAGCAAGATCCGCTCCGTTCAGCAAACCATCCCGACAAAGATCCCCTGCCTGCCAATCCGCAAGCATGGTGTCCGGTACAGCCAGCAGCCACCGCTGCAGCAGCACAACATCCGCCACATTTAGCTGTCCATCGCCGTTCACGTCTCCCAGCACAAGCTCTGACTGCATCCGGATACCGTTTTCCTTCCCGTAGGAAATGGCGGCCGGACTGTCTGAATCGATCACGAAGCCGGGCTGCAGCTGATAGCCGCTGCGGTAGCGATACCCAAAGCTGCGAAGTCCAAGCTGGGCATCCCCCTGGATCCCCACCCTGTACAGGCTGTCGCAGTCCAGAAAGGCGTATGCGCCTACACTGGTACAACTTTCCGGAATGGTAATGTCCGTAATGGCATCACAGCCGCAGAACGCACGTTCCTCGATGATCGTCAGACGCTCCGGCAGTCTCAGCCCCTGGAGCCGGGGACAGTCAAAGAACGCATATTGTTCAATGGCATACAGGGACGTCGGCAGATTCACCGTTTCCAGGGAAATGCAGTGGGCAAAGGCAAACCGGCTGATGTGGGTCACCGTGTCCGGGATCACCACAGACCGCAGCTTTGCGCAACGTTCAAAGGCATACCAGTCCACCACCGTCACCGGCTTCCCTTCAATCTGTGCCGGGATCTCGATCTGCTCTGCATCCTTCTCACAACCGGTGATCCGAACGCCGGATTCCGTCACGGTATAGCGCAGATAATCCAGGGAGGTTTTGTTCCACTGGATGGGTGGCTCCGTTGTCAATTGCTGTGTGTTCCCCTGTGTCAGGTTGGATACATCCACCGTAAAGCTGCGCTTTTCAGAAACATTACCGCACACATCGACGCATTCCACCTCGTAAACCTGCTCCCCCTTCGTGTAGTCGTAATCCACCCACACATTCTGGCTGGCATTGCCGCCGACCTTGACCGAGGGCACGATATAATCATACAGCGTGCCGTTTTTATACAAATTGGTCTGGGCAACCGCTGTGTTATCGGTCATACCGAAAAAGGTAAACTGAGGGTAACGGCTTCCCTCCCGTTCCACCAGGGTCACATCCACCCGGGCAGGCGGCGCAGGCGACTCCGTTTCAATGGTTCCGGTTTTCAGATATTCCAGAAAGCATTGATGAAATGCCGGCAACGTGTTATACGGAGAATAGTGATGGGGATAGGCGAAGCAGAACAATGCGTCTACATAAGGATCTGCAATTTCCAGCCGCTGTGTAAAATCCCGTACCGTTTTGATGCCCGTATAGGAAACTCCGTGGGGCGACTGCATACGTGCTGCATCCGGCTGTACAAACATTTCTGCATTGGTTCCCAGCAGCAGCCTGGTGCCTCGCTTTGCATTGGCACGATCCACCGCATCCCGGTATGCCGCCGTCCATTGGGCAAGATGCGCCGGATCCATGCCGCCGCCTCCGCAGCTATCCTGGGGACACAGCATATCCCCATCCCGGAAGGGGATCCGGGTCAGTACCTCTGTCCAATACTCTGTAAAGCGATCCGGATTGATGCTGGCATAGCCATATCCAAAGATGTTTACATAGGGGCTGAACAGCAGAGGCATGCTTGGATCCAGCTGATTGCATTGCTCCAACACCAGAGTGAACATTTCCTCCAGTCCCTCCGCATAGGCATCAGTGCCCGTGTCCGTGTCCATATAAATGGTATTGTACAGCTCCGTCACAAAGTAAAACCCGTAGTAGGTATCCGGATACGATGCTTTATACTTATTATATAGTTCCGAGGTGATCTGATTGCACTGCTCCATATACTGCCGGTTCGCTTCCCTGCCGGCTTCAGAGGCAATGTCACTGTTCCAGGCACAGTCCAGACCCATGCCCAGATACAGCTTGATGTCGTATTTGTCACAGTAAAACAAAATCGGCTCCAGTGCGTCGTACACCGTGTATCCGCTGAGGAAGTCCAGCTCTGAGGGGTAGTACACCGTCCAGCTACCATCCGCATTGTGGTTTGCCACATCCCCCATGATCAGATACTGGATGCCGGTGTCCTTCATCGCCTGCATTTCCGCATCCCACTGGGCATCATCATAGGTCATATACAGCCAGGGCTGAATGAATGTACCGTCCAGGTGGGTAACATGGTTCTCCTCTCCTGCGGCTGCGGCATGAGGCAGCATGCTGCAAGCCAATGCCCATGCTGATGCAAGGGCGCAAACTGTGTTTCGCAAATGCATATGCACCATCCTTTCTCATTGGTAAATATGATAATCTGATTATAGCACAGCACACTGGGATTTGCAATGCGCTCCTTGACAAAATCGTAAATTTACCTTACAATATAAGTGAAAGAGGATGATACTATGAAACAGACCTGTTATACATACCGGATCCTGCGATTTTTGTTTACGCCCCTGTTCCGGCTGCTGTACCATCCCCACGTCATAGGCAGCGACAATATTCCTGCCACCGGGGCTGTGATCCTGGCAGGGAATCATATGCACGCCCTGGATCCGATCCTGATTGACACCTCCACCAAGCGTATAGTCCGTACCCTTGCCAAAAAGGATCTTCACGACGGTCCCTTTGGCTTTGTGTTCCGGGCGGTGCATACCATTCCGGTGGATCTGCACAGCAAGCACAACCCGGCAGCTTTGCATGCCGCTGTCTACGCTTTGCAGCAGGGGGATGCGGTGAATGTATCTCCGGAGGCAAAGCGCAATTACACAGAGCAGCTGCTTTTGCCATTTAAATACGGGGCGGTGGTCATGTCCGCAAGAGCCCATGCCCCCATTATCCCCTACGCCATCACCGGTACATACAAGCCCTTTTCCGGCGGCGTTACTGTGCGATTCGGCACACCTTTTTATGCTTCCGATGATCTGACCGCCGCCAACCGGGAGCTTTACAACCGGATCGCAGCGCTTTTGCGCCGCAGCATGGAACCGACAGTGCTGGCGCAAAAACAGTTTACTGAATTTGATGAATGGAGCATTGGACATGACAAGACATCTTGAATATCCGGACTGCTCCCTGTATGGGCAAATCGCCAAAACTGCCAAAGCATACCCGGACGGCTGCGCACTTTCCTATTACGGCAGACGGATCACCTACCGAAAGCTGATAGAGATGATCGATCGGTGTGGAGAGGCATTAAGCAGCCTGCATATCCAAAAGGGAGACAGCGTGGCGGTGATCCTGCCAAATATGCCCCAGACGGTAATCATCTTTTATGCCCTCAATAAGCTGGGGGCGGTGGCAAATATGATCCACCCCCTTTCCGCCCGGGGCGAAATAGAATACCATTTGCAGCTCAGCGGCAGCAAAGTGATTCTGGCACTGGATGGCATTGCAGAAAAGCTGGAGGGTCTGTCGGCGGATACTATTATAATAGTATCCCCGGACAGCTTTATGCCCCTGCCCCTTCGCATTGCATACCGGATCCGCATAAAAAGGGAACCGCATGACCGGATGGATTGGCACGCACTCATGCAACAGTCCGGCGCTCCCGTCACCGATATGGGCAAAGGCGCTGACGGTGCAGCAGTGCTTTACACCGGAGGCACCACCGGCAAGCCAAAGGGTATCCTGCTGACCAACCTGAATTTCAATGCCCTGGCACTGCAAAGCATGGATGCCTGCGGCTGTCTGTTGCCCGGTGATCGGGTGCTTTCCGTGATGCCTATGTTTCACGGCTTTGGTCTGGGCGTATGCATCCACACGGTGTTGACCTTCGGCGGCACCGCCATTTTGTTGCCCCGGTTCCATCCCAAGGAATTTCACAGGCTGATCGCCAAATACCGCCCCAACGTAATCGCCGGGGTGCCGTCTATTTATGAGTATCTGCTGCGGAGTGACCTCGGCAAGCTGAAGCTGGATTTTCTCAAGGTCGCCATCTCCGGCGGAGATTCTCTTGCAGTCAGCACCAAGCGGCAGCTGGATCGGATACTCCGGCAGCATGGCAGCTCCGCCCGGATCCGGGAAGGGTACGGTTTGACCGAATGCGTCACCGGCTCCTGTCTGATGCCCCAGGAAAGCGAAAAAGAGGGCAGCATAGGTCTGCCCTATGCGGATACAGAATATCAGATCTATGACAACCAGCATCAGACAGCCCTGCCCCCTGGAGAACTGGGCGAGATCATTCTCCGGGGGCCGACGGTGATGCAGGGATATCTGCAAAATCCGGAGGAAACTGCCCAGGCACTGCAAACCCATGCAGACGGGCACACATGGCTCCATACCGGAGATCTGGGGTGCATGGATGCAGACGGATATATCTACTTCAAGCAGCGTTGCAAGCGAGTGATCGTTTCCAACGGCTACAGCATTTACCCTCAGGCCATTGAAAACGCCATTCTTTCCTGTCCGGAGGTATCTGCATGCGCTGTGGTAGGGGTGCAAGATCCCATCCGGGGACAGCTTGTACAGGCGTTTGTGGTTTTGAAGGAGCATGCCGCAACGGAGCAGACCGAGCAGGCGCTCCGGGAGATCTGCCGGGAACAGGTGGCTGTCTATGCTCTGCCACGAAAGTATGTGTTCCTGGAGGCTCTGCCGAAAACCCTGGTGGGTAAGATCGCCTACAGTCAGCTGGAGGCAATGAGCAGTGAGGAGGAGGATACATGAAAGAAATCCGGAAGGTGCTTCTGATCCACCCGGAGATTTCCCGGACAAAGTATAACTTTGCGGGCGTCATCGACAACGAGCCACTGGAACTGGAGTACATCGCCGCCCTGCTCCGGGAACGGGGTGTGGACTATGCCATCTGGGACGGACAGGTGGAGCGCATCTCCGCCGCCGAGAAGCTGAAAGCCTACATGCCTGATCTGGTCTATGTCTGCGGCCGCACCCGACAGGAACGGTTCATGCTGGAATACTGCCAGTCAGCAAAGGATCTATGCGGCAGTGTCACCGTCATTGGCGGATTGCATGCACAGCAGTGCTATGCCCGGATGTATCAGAACTGCGTGGACTATATTCTCGTTTCCTTTGATATATTCCAGTTGATACAGCTGATACAGGGCACACCGCCGGAACAACTGGAGGACATGTGCCGGCGCACGGAGGATGGCTGGCACACTGCCGCCCCCAAGCCCTTTGACATTCAGCGGCTTCCTCTGCCGGATCGAAGCTATTTTCTCACCCATACCGACCGATACCGATATCTGGAGCTGCTGCCCTGTGCCCATGTGCGGACTGCCTACTGCTGTCCCTACCGGTGCAGCTTCTGCAGCCGGAACAAGCTGAACTGCGGAGTGTATACCTGCCGGGACATCCAGGATGTGGTGGAGGAAATTGCCCGGATCCCCTGTGAGAACATCTATCTGGTGGACGATGATTTTCTGGTGGATGAGAAGCGCATCCGCCAGTTTATCAACCTGATCCGGGAGCGGCAGATCTGCAAGCGGTATGTGTGCTACGGCAGGGCGGACTTTATCGCAAGGTATCCGGAATTGATGCAGCAACTGAAGGAAATCGGCTTTTACTACATTCTCACCGGGCTGGAGGCGCTGGACGATCAGCATATGACCGCCTACAACAAAAAATGCGATATGGACTGCAACACAAAGGCAGTGGAGATCCTTCACAACGTGGGGATACATATGATGGGCATGTTCATTGCGGATCTGGACTTTACCGGAAAGGATTTCCGCAGCATGTACCGCTGGATCAAAGCCCACAAGCTGCGGCATGCGGCAGTGTCCATCTTCACACCGGAACTGGACAGCCCCCTGTATCAGCAGTATGCAGACCGGATCCTGACAGAGGATCCCGGCGCCTGGGACTACCTGCATGTGGTGGCGCAGCCCGGCAGACTGAGCCTGCGTGCCTACTATTTTCACTACCATGTACTGCTGATCCGGCTGTTTCTCCGGGGCTGGCGGGACGGCATCTATGACTTTGTGGATTACGGATACTACATCCGCTCCTTTGTAAAAAATATGTTCCGGTTCGGAGGGTAATATGGCGTATCAAAATCCGGCGAAAAAAATCATTCCCAGCAAGCTGGAAACTGGAGTACAGCAGTTTCTGTACAAGCATGTGGGAAGGTATATCCCCGGCTGGATGACCCCCAATCAGGTAACTCTGATTGGCGCATTGGGCGGTTTGTTCGCCATTGTCTGTACAGCACTGACCCGGCTGTCCTCATGGTTCTTTCTGGGCACCATTCTGGGACTGGCAGTGCATCTGGTGGCGGACGACCTGGACGGCTATGTGGCACGGCAGCGACAGATGGCGTCCCGGGCAGGAGCATACTTTGATCTGATTACGGATGTGCTTCTGTCCACCTTTCTGCTGATCGCTCTGGGCTTCTCCCCCTATGGCAGCCTGGAGGTCATGATCTTTGCAGCACCGGTGTACGGCATCGTGAACGTCACCGCCATGAACTACATTCTCTACTGCAACGAATTTCTGTTCCCACGGCTGGGACCCATCGAAGCACACATTTCCTATGTGCTGGTGTCCATACTGAGTATGGCAACCCATGGACGGGTGCTGTTCACCCTGTTTGGAGTATCCTTCCGGATCGCTGACGTAATTGTGGCGGTGGGGCTGATTCCCATGTACTATGAAATGGTCCGGCTTCAGATTCAGCTGTTCCGCCAACTCAAGAAACAGGAGAAGTCATGAACCGAATTTACATTGTTCTGATCCGTGCCCATACGGGACTTGCACGCATCGGCAGGCTGGTAACCGGATATCCATACACCCACATCGGGGTGTGTCTGGATCCTTCTCTGACAGATTTTGTCACCTACTCCCGCCGGTTTCACAATCTGCCTGCCTGTGCCGGGTTTATGCACGAAAAACGGGACTACTACGCCTTTGGCAGTTATCAATGCTTCGGAGCAAAGGTATTCCGACTCTCTGTGGGAGAGGATGCTTACCGGCGGATCCTCCGCTTCATCCGGCAATGTGAAACAGACCCGCAGCAGCTGTTCAACCTGCTGTCCATGGCGACCATGCCGGTGCTGCACGGATTTCCCATCTACAAGGCACATAACTGTATGAGTTTTACTGCAAAGGTGCTGGAGCTGTCCGGACTGTTCCACATGGAACGTCCCTACTATCAATACACCATCCGGGACATGGATCAGCTACTGGAGGGAACCTGTATCTTTGAGGGCAGACTCCGGCGAAAGAATTCCCCCGGATACGCCACTTATATGCAATCCTTCCCCTTGTATCGGCGGATCGGCTCCGGCATCGTCCTGACCGGCAGGCTGGTGGGACGGATGCTGACCCACAAAGGAGGAAACGGAAATGCATGAAAATCCCCTGGGCAGTCTGCTGAAAAACGGTGCTCTGCTGCGGATTCTGGAAGCGGTCAATGGACTGGAAGCCTATGTAGCGGAGCATGCCTTTGCCCCGGATGCGGAGGGAAACCAGATTACCTTTGACGGACTGTGGCTCAGCGGTCTGTGTCATGCAGCCGCAGCAGGTATGCCGGACGACGGACGCATGCCGCTTTCCGAAAAGCTGACGGCTGTCCGGACGATCCGCCGGGTCAGTCAAAAGCCCCTGCTGGTGGACTGCGACAACGGGCAGGGGGACTTTTCCCATACCGCAAGGGCATATGCCAAGGCAGGAGTATCCGGTCTGGTGGTGGAGGACAAATGCGGACAAAAGCACAACTCCCTGTATGGCAGTGCCCGTGTCCAGTTGCTGGAGGATCCCCGGATCTTTGCTCAAAAGCTATCGGATGCCAAAGCCCATGCACCTGAGATCCTGCTGTTTGCCAGACTGGAAAGCCTCATTGCCGGACAGAGCATGGAGGACGCACTGGAACGGGCGAATATCTATGCCAAAGCCGGTGCGGACGGCATTGTGATCCACAGCCTGGACAAAACCGGCGAGCAGGTACTGGAATTTTGTCATCGGTGCAAGCAGCTGCTGCCGGAAATGCCGGTGGCATGCATTCCCACCATGTACCCACAGCTGTCCTGTCATACCCTGCACCAAGCGGGAGTGGATATGGTGATCTACGCAAACCATCTGACAAGAAGCGCTTACAAAGCCATGTGCCTGACCGCCGGATCCATCCTTGCCGCCGGCAGCAGTGGGGAGGCGGATCAGCAGTACTGCGCACCCACAACGGAAATTCTAAGGATCACGGAGGAGGCAGCCCATGATTGAACCGTCCCTGTTTTATCAGTCCCTTTACGAAAAGGGCATGGATTTTTTCACCGGAGTTCCGGATTCCCTGCTCCAGGCTCTGTGCGCCTGCCTGTCTGAACGGACAGGCAGAAACTATGTGATTGCCGCCAATGAGGGGAACGCTGTTGGCATTGCCGCCGGTCATTACCTTGCCACCGGGAAGCCCGGGGTGGTGTTTCTGCAAAATTCCGGCATCGGCAACGCAGTGAATCCCCTGCTGTCCCTGGCGGATCCCCTGGTGTACCGGATCCCCATGCTGCTACTGATCGGCTGGCGTGGAGAACCGGATACACAGGATGAACCCCAGCACAAAAAACAGGGGCTGGTGACAATACCCCTGCTGGAGAGCATGGGGATCCCCGTCCGGATTCTGGATGCAAACTGGGAGGATGCATTGCAGGATGCAGCAAAGCACATGCAAAACGGTAACATCCAGGCACTCCTGATCCGCAAGGGCACTTTTTCCGAATACCCATTCCAGCCTGCCCCCTGTTCCTTCTCCATGACCCGGGAGCATGCCCTTTCCGTGATCCTGTCCTGTCTATCTCCGGAGGATTTTGTAGTATCCACCACGGGAAAAACCTCCCGGGAGCTGTTTGAACTGCGGCAAGCCGCCGGACAGGGACATGGACAGGACTTTCTCACCGTAGGCTCCATGGGACATGCCTCCTCCATTGCCCTGGGGCTGAGTCTGGCATCCTCCAAGAACATCTATTGCATCGACGGGGACGGAGCATTTCTGATGCATATGGGCGCATGTGCGGTGAACGGCTGTACCGGGGGAGACAATTTCAAGTATATCGTCCTCAACAACGGCTGTCATGAATCTGTGGGCAGACAGAAAACCGTGGGGTTCCGGATTCATATGGAGGCCATTCTGGAGGGCTGCGGCTTTGCGGTATGCAGGGCGGAAACTGAAGCCCAGCTTCGCCAGGGTATAAAACGCCTTGCAAAGCAAAAGGCTGCACTGGTGGTGTATATCCGCCCCGGATCCCGAGCCGATCTGGGCAGACCCACCTCCACCCCCGAGGAGAATAAGCATTGCTTTATGGAGGCGATCCAGGCATGAAAGCTCTCATTTTCAATTCCGGCACCGGTAGCCGGATGGGTACGCTGACTGCAAACAAGCCAAAATGCCTACTCCCCCTGCCCGGCGGCGAAACCATTCTATCCCGACAGTTGCGACTGCTGTCCCGGCATGGCATCCGGGAGGCAGTCATCACCACCGGTGCATACACCGGACTGATCCGGCAGCAGGCGAAATGCGACTGCATGGAGATTACCCTGGTGGAAAATCCCCGGTACGCCCACACCAACTATATTTACTCCATGTTCCTGGCGGAGCCCACGATTGCAGGGAATGACCTGCTGATGCTCCATGGGGATCTGGTGTTTGAGGAACAGGTGCTGACAAGACTGCTGGCGGCATCGGGCAACCGATGCTGCGTGGATCTTTCCGCCTCCCTGCCGGAAAAGGATTTCAAAGGGCGGCTTCGGGATGGATGTTTGCAGGAGGTATCCGTTCACATGTTCGGGCAGGATTGCTTTGCCTTGCAGCCCCTGTATAAGCTGGATGCAGCAGCCGTTCATGCATGGTTCCGAGAGGTGTCCGCATGGGTTCGCCGTGGACAAGTGCAGGTTTATGCAGAAGAGGCGCTGAACCGGATCCCGGAACAGCTTCACATCCAACCTCTTGCCTGTGACGGTCTGCTGCTGTCGGAGGTGGACACCCCAGAGGATTACCAAGCAGTATGGGAGGTGCTGAACCCATGCAAGAACTGATCGTGCCGGGCAATGCCTATGCCGGACTGGACGCATACCTGGAGCGGCACCAAATTACCAGGCTGTTTCTGGTGTGCGGAAACTCCATTGCACAGCTTCCCCTTTGGGATCACCTGACTGCCCTGGAGCAACGGCAGAACATCCGGATATTCCGTTTTTCCGACTTTCGCCCCAACCCGGATCTGAGCTCCGTCCAACTGGGGGCAGCGCAGTACATCGCCCATGCATGCAGCGGCATTGCCGCAGTGGGCGGAGGCAGCGCCATAGACGTGGCAAAATGCATCTGGCGGGAAACCGGAACACCCGATACGCCCCTTCTGGCGATTCCCACCACCGCAGGCTCCGGCAGCGAAGCCACCTCCTTTGCGGTGATCTACAAAAACGGAGTCAAGCAGTCGGTGGAAAACTGCCTGCCCAATGCAGCGATGCTAGATCCCACCCTGCTGCGGACGCTGCCCCTGTATCAGCGGAAAGCCACCCTGCTGGATGCTCTGTGTCACGGCATTGAATCCTGCTGGTCGATGCATGCCACACCGGAAAGCAGAGCCTATTCTGTCCGGGCGATCCGACAGGTGCTGGAGCATGCGGAGGGGTATCTGACCAATCAGGATGCCGGAAATGCAGGCATGCTCCAGGCGGCAAATCTGGCTGGCAAGGCGATTCACATTGCAAAAACCACCGCTGCGCACGCTATGTGCTACCGGCTCACGACCCTGTTCGGCGTTGCACATGGACATGCTGCTGCCCTGTGTCTGTCCGCTCTGTTTCCGGAGCTTCTCCGGCATTCTCTGCCGGAACAGGCAGCCGC
>NZ_FR894928.1:11180-27834 GCF_000434255.1 Ruminococcus sp. CAG:379
TTGCCGCTGCCATGAATTGTCCGGATGGAACAACGGCTGCACAGAAATTTGCATCCTTTCTGCAAGCGATGCACCTGCCCAGGCTTTCCCATGAGATTCCGATTACCCCGAAAGCCCTTGCAGCATCCGTAGACCCGGATCGGCTCGCCAACACGCCCATTCCACTGGGCACAACCGATCTATGCCGACTTTACGAACAAATTCTGCATACATAAGAAACCGGCAGTCTGTATGATTTACAGACTGCCGGTTTTAGGGTACCCCACAAAGATTGTACAACAGATATGGTACGAAGCCGTCAGACATACTTTGTGCGGGGTTCCTTAGCTTATGCAGTCACCGCCGGGATCTGCTGACGCAGCACAAACTGCCCTGCTTCATAATCCAGGCACACGGGCACTGCCGGATCCAGCTTTCCAGCTAGAATCTCCCGGGACAACAGGTTTTCCCCGTATTCCGTGACGCGTCTGCGGATGGTACGGGCACCATAGCGTTCCTGTTCCTCCGCCTGTGCCATCTGTTCCACCATCTTTGGCGTAAAGGTAAGCGTATAGCCGATTTTTTCTGCCCGAGCTGCCAGCTTTTCCAGCTGCATCCGGGCAATTTTCTGATAATCCCCTGCATCCAGCCGCCGGAACACAATGCAGCCATCCAGTCGATTCACAAGCTCCGGTCTTAACTGCTGTTTTACCTGGGACAGCACCCGGTCGTCCGGCGCATGAAGCCCTTCCACAAAGCCAAGGCTGTGCCCCTGCATCTGCCGGGCACCAATGTTGGAGGTCAACAGGATCAGACAGCTACGAAAATCCACCCGTCTCCCCTGTGCATCGGACAACGCCCCGTCCTCCAGAATTTGCAGCAGGATATTCAGCACATCCGGATGCGCCTTCTCGATCTCATCAAACAGCACCAGACTATAAGGTCTTGCCCGCACCGCTTCGGACAGGATGCCCCCCTCCTCGTGCCCCACATAGCCGGGAGGCGATCCCAAAAGCCGTGCCACGCTGTGCTTTTCCATGTATTCCGACATATCCAGCCGGATCATGGCATCCTCCCGGTCGAACATGCACACTGCCAGCGCCCGGGCGAGTTCAGTTTTGCCCACGCCGGTTGGCCCAAGCAGCAAAAAGGAACCAATGGGACGCCGGGGATCCTTCAGCCCCACCCTGCCCCGCTGCACGGATGCAGCAATGGCTTCAATGGCTGCGTCCTGCCCCACGATCCGCTGCTTGAGTGCCTGCTCCAGCTCCAGCAGATTTTCCTGCTCCGTCCGGGTCAGCTTCGTGACCGGCACTCCTGTCCAGGTGGAGATCACATCCGCCAGATCCTGCTCCGTTAGCTGAACAGTGCCGGATGCTTCCGGTGCCAGCAGGGACTCCCCCACCGGATCATAGGACTCCTGGGAGGCAGGCTGATTCCGCTGCGCCTGTACCCTCGCCCGGGCGCAGGCCTCATCCAGCACATCGATCGCCTTATCCGGCAGGCATCGGTCGTGGATATACCGCACCGACAGAGTCACGGCAGACCGCAGCAGGCTATCCCCGATTTCCACATGATGAAAGCATTCGTATTGTTTCCGCAATCCCCGTAACATCTCCAGCGCCGCATCCTCCCCCGGCTCCTCCACATATACCGGCTGGAACCGGCGTTCCAGGGCGCTGTCCTTTTCGATAAACTGCCGGTATTCCCGGAGGGTAGTGGCGCCAATCAGCTGCAATTGTCCCCGGGCAAGCTGGGGCTTTAAAATGTTAGCGGCATCAATGGCTCCCTCCGCCGCACCGGCTCCCACAATGGTATGCAGCTCATCAATGAACAGGATGATATTTCCTCCAACTACCTCATCCAGCACTGCCTTGATCCGTTCTTCAAAGTCTCCCCGGTATTTTGCCCCTGCCAGCATGGCAGTCAGATCAACGGACACAATGTGCTTTCCCTGCAGTGCCTCCGGAACCAGGCCCTGCTGGAATAACCGGGCAAGTCCCTCCACAATGGCGGTCTTTCCTACCCCCGCTTCCCCCACCAGACAGGGATTGTTCTTGCTGCGCCGGGCAAGGATCCGGATCAGACGATCCACTTCCTTCTCTCTGCCAATGAGGGGATCCCGCACAGCGCCGTCTCCCGGCTCCGTCAGCACTCTGCCATACTTTAATAAAGTAGGATACCGTTTCCGATCCAGCATGCGAATGCCATTGTCCAGTCCGCTGCCACATGCGGCACATGCCTTTGCAGCCTGCTCCGTCAGGACGGAAAGATCCGCCTCCAGAAGCCGGAAGATCCCGCAGGCTGTGCAGTTCTCCTGCTCCAGCATGGCAAGGAGCAGATGCTCTGAACCGATCAGCCGGGAGCCGGATTTTTGCAATAGCTTTTCCGCTCCCTGCATCACCCGGCGCAGTGCCGGCGTGTAGCACGCCTCCGTGACGCAGGTGGCTTCCCCCTTTCCTGCTGTCTGCACGATCTGCTGATACACGCTGCGTGCCTTAATCCGCTGCCCCTGCAATACTGTTGCCCCCACATTGGAGCCATCCTCCAGCATGGCGAACAACAGATGCTCCGTACCTACATAGGTATGCCCGAATTTGCAGGCGCACTGTACTGCGTCTCCCAGAATCGCCGCCGCTTTTTTCGTATACCGCTCCGCCTGTTCCATTGAACCTCCGCCTTTCATTCTGATTACAACTAATAGTATGCCACATGCTATGCAAAAAAATTGTCAGAAGCAGAGGGCTTGTCCGGCTGTAACACATTTTCACCCCGGTCATATGATGTACTATGAAGCGGGCAAGAAGCTCACTTCACTACATCTTATTTAAAGGAGTGCTTGAATTATGGGTTGTGGATACGGTTTTGGTGGTAACTGCTGCTGGTGGATCATCATTCTGATCCTGCTGTTCGTTTGCTGCGGCAATGGCTGTGGCGGCAACTGTGGCTGCGACAACGGCTGTGGCTGTAACAATGGCTGCGGCGGCTGCGGCTGCTAAGTAGTTCCCAAACAAAAACTGTCCGCAGAGCATTCTGCGGACAGTTTTTTCTTTAGGCAACACGGTGTTGCTTTTATACACCCTGCTGGATGCGAACCCGTTCCCCGTCTGACAGCTCCGCTCCGGCCAGGAGCCAATCCCCGGCGGACACCCCAAAGCATAGCTGCACGGTTCCATCCGGACAAGTCGCAGCCCCTACCATACGACGGTATGCCTTTCCATCCTGGTATACATACACATAGGCGCTGCCGCCGGCAAAATGCACCCAACAAGCAGGAACCGCTGCCGACTCTTCCAGGCAATACGCCTGTGTCCGGGGCAGGGTATGTGGATAAAGCAAAGGCACAGTGGCTGCCCCGGTGGACATGCCTACAGATACCGATAACAAAAAAGCAATCTTCTTCATACTCACAGTCTGCCCGGACATAGCTGGAATTATGCGATTACAGACACTGCCTGCTTCAGACTGCTGACCCCGATGATCCGCATATTATACTGACTGGGATCGATGGTCTGTAGAGACTGCTTGGGCACAATGCAGGTTTCAAAGCCCATGCGCTCCGCCTCCCGGACACGCTGGATCAGATGGGTCACTGACCGTACCTCTCCCCCCAGACCGATCTCTCCAAAGGCAATCAGCTTCTCGTCAATGGGCTTATCCAGCAAGCAGGAGCTGAGAGCAAGCGCCACCGGCAGATCCCCGGCAGGTTCGTCCAGCCGAAAGCCCCCTACAATGTTCAGGTACACATCCAATGTACCAAAGAACATACCCAGCCGCTTTTCCAACACAGCCATGATGATCGCCATTCTGCCGAAATCCACCCCGGTGGACATGCGCCGAGGGGAGGAGAAACCGCTTTTGGTGGCAAGCGCCTGCACCTCTGCCAGAATGGGGCGGGATCCTTCCATGACGCATGCCACACAGGTACCGGACACACCGTGGGGTCTGCCCGCAAGGAGCATCTGGGAGGGATTCTCCACTTCCCGCAGTCCCTTGTCGATCATTTCAAACACGCCGATTTCGTTGGTGGAGCCAAACCGGTTCTTCACTGCCCGAAGGATCCGGTAGCTCAGATGCCGCTCCCCTTCAAAATACAGCACTGCATCCACAATATGCTCCATGACCTTTGGCCCGGCAATGGCACCGTCCTTGTTTACATGTCCCACAATGAAAATGGGGATCTCCTGCCGCTTGGCAGTGTGCATGAACAGGTTGGTGCATTCCCGCACCTGGGTCAGACTGCCGGGACTGGAGGAAATCTGGGACAGGCTCATGGTCTGGATGGAGTCGATGATGACCACATCCGGCTCCGTAGAACAGATGGTATCGCAGATCGCCTCCGCATCGTTCACCGTCAGCAGATACAGGCTTTCCGTATCCACCCCAAGCCGCTGTGCCCGCAGCTTGATCTGCCGGGCGGATTCCTCCCCGGACACATAGAGCACCGAATGATTCTGTCCCAGATACTGGCAGATCTGCAAGAGTAGTGTACTCTTTCCGATGCCCGGCTCGCCTCCCAGCAGCACCAGCTCGCCCTTTACAAGACCGCCCCCCAGCACACGATCCAGTTCTCCCATACCGGTTCGATACCGCACCTCTGATTCCATATCCACCTGGGAAAGCTCCAGGATCCGGTCAGAAAGATCCACTGCAGCCCGTGCGCCGGGAGCGGATTTGACAGTCGGTGCCGGAGTCGATTCCTCCAGGCTGTTCCATGCGCCACAGCCGGCACACTTTCCGTTCCACTTGGGGCTTTCATAGCCGCATTCCGTACATACATACACAGTCCTTGCTTTTGCCATTCCTGTTCTCCTTTTTCTCAGCCTGCCAGATACTCCTGCAAGCCTGCGTAGATCGTAAATGCCACCTGACGCTGATATGCTTCATCCGTCAGCCTTGCAGCCTCCTCCGGATTGGACAAAAAGCCGCATTCCACCATCACTGTGGGATTCTTGCTGAAATAGCACAGAAACAGTTCCTTGCCGCACTGCTTGATCTCCCGGTCATTGTCCGGCTGAAGCCGGGTATGAAAGGAACCTTGCAGCTTCTGCGCCAGCCGTTCGCTGTCCTTGTTGGTGGGAGCGTAAAACATCTGGGCACCGCTGTATTTGGGATCCGTAAACTGGTTCTGATGAATGGAAATACAAACAGCATTGCTGCGCTCGTTGAAAATCGCCAGCCGATTGTCCATATCGGAGCTTTTCTGGTTGGCAATGCCCTCAATGCCGCTATCGTGGATGGAGCGATCCGTATCCCGGGTCACCACAACTTCATAACCGGACACGGACAGCAGATCCCGCAGGTTCAGCAGGATATTCAGATTGATCCCTTTTTCCGGCACGCCAGCCGCAGAGGAGCAGCCACCGTCCATGCCGCCATGCCCGGCATCCAGCACGATCACAGGCACATTCTTTGCTGTGCTGAAGGTATATACTGCCGCGTCCTCCTGCTTTCGGGTCGCAAGCCGAAATGCTCCAGCACCGATACCCGCCACCAGAGCCAGAGCCAGAATGCGCTTTGCGTTGCGCCATTTCAATCGATTCATTCGTCACACACCCTTTCGGTTTTTCCCCATCCGGAGCTATTCAAGGCTATGAAGCTCCCACAGGAAATATGACAAACTATCATGGGTGCTGCCCTCATTATACCACAAAGGCGCATACCCGTCAAATCCGGCAGATTGCGGCACCTGGCATGGATCCCACAAAAAAGAACAGGCATTGCGCCTGTTCCTTGTAAATCAATAAAATTCCTGGCTGGACTGTTTCTTTGCCTTGATCTTCAGTACCAGCAGAGCAATCAATCCCACTGCTCCCACAGCAGCCAGACCGATGCCGGTGTAAACGGAACGCTGGAAGCCGTCGAACTTGGTGCGTGAGATCATATACACCTCAGTGTTCTTCTCAAAGTCCTCATCGCTGAAATCCGCCTGTTCCTTGAACCAATCCTTAAAGTACCCCGCAACCTTGTCGTCCATCTTCTTGACCTCGCCCTGGATCATCAAATTGGAGGTGGGTGCCGGTGCACTGCCATCCTCTGAATTCAGATAGTCCCAGGTTTCATTGCAGATCTTATCCAGCGTATCATACTCTTCCTTGTTGCTGGTTTCGTAAACTGCATAGCTGTTGGGCAGACTGATGATGTAGTACAGCTTTGTGGAATCGTCCGAAGTGCGGATACCGAACTTGGTCTCATACTCCTCCGCCACTGTATCCAGTACATAATCCACCTTGCCGGTAACCAGATCCCCGGTCTGCATCTGCCGGTAGCCCAGATTCGCAAGGTCAGTGACCTCATTGTTCTTGTACTTCTGCATTTTTCCGAAATCCGTTACCAGGATAATGCCGATGAAGAACATCATCACAAAAACCACCAGTAATACTTTTTTGACTTTTTCCATAACCCACTTCTCCTCCGTTATTTCTTGTTTGTATCATCCAGCCGCATGGTCAGACCGATCCGTTTCCGCTTCACGTCCACATCCAGCACCCGTACCTTGACGACCTGCCCTACCTTTACCGCATCCAAAGGATGCTTGATATATCGGTTGCAGATCTGGGAAATATGCACCAACCCGTCCTCATGAACGCCGATATCCACAAAAGCGCCGAAATCAATCACGTTCCGGACTGTCCCCACCAGTTCCATGCCTGGTTTTAAGTCCTTCAGTTCCATGATGTCCCCACTGCGCATCAAGGGCGGCGGCAGCTCGTCACGCACATCCCTGCCGGGCTTCTGTAATTCCCGGACAATGTCCTGTAGGGTGGGTACGCCTACCCCAAGCTGTCTGCTGATTGCATCCATCCCCTGCTTGTTCAGTCGATCCCACAGAGATTGAAGCTCCTCCTTGCCGATGCTTGCCAGAGAAAAGCCGCATGCATCCAGCAATCCCCTGGCAGCCTCGTAGCTTTCCGGATGCACCGCCGTATTGTCCAGAGGATTCTTCCCCTCCCGGACACGGATAAAACCGGCGCACTGCTCATATGCTTTTTTCCCTAGCTTCGGCACCTTCAGCAACTGCTTTCGGTCGGTAAATGCGCCGTTTTCCTCCCGATATGCAACAATATTTTTCGCCACTGAGGCATTGATGCCTGCCACATAGGAAAAGAGGGAGTGAGAGGCGGTGTTGATGTCCACGCCCACACTGTTTACACAGTCCTCCACCACGCCGGTCAGGGCTTCATCCATCCTTGCCTTGGGCATGTCGTGCTGATACTGCCCCACGCCAATGGCCTTCGGATCGATCTTTACCAGCTCTGCCAGAGGATCCTGCAAGCGCCGGGCAATGGACACTGCACTACGCAGGGACACATCGTATTCCGGGAACTCCTCTGCCGCCAGCTTGGATGCGGAGTATACGGAAGCCCCCGCCTCACTGACCACCATATAGCTGACCTTTCTGTCCAGTTCCTTGAGAATCTGCGCTACAATATGCTCGCTTTCCCGGGATGCGGTGCCGTTGCCAATGGCAATGGTAGTCACCTTCCATTTTTCAATGATCCCCTTGAGCTTTTGCTGATCCGCCGCTACCTGTGCAGCGGAATTTGCCGTAATATGTACCACGTCCGTATGCAGCACCTTGCCGGTATGATCCACCACTGCCACCTTACAGCCGGTGCGAAAGCCCGGATCCAGTCCCAGCGTGACCGTATTCTTCACCGGAGGCTGCATCAGCAGCTGACGCAGGTTGGATGCAAACACCTGAATGGCTTGCTCGGCTGCATTTGCCGTCAGATCATTGCGGATCTCCCGCTCTACCGAGGGAAACAGCAGCCGCTTGCAGCTGTCCTCCGCCGCCTGGCGCACATAGGCACTGCTGGGTGAATCCCCTTTCAGATAATGCCGCACCACAAAGCTCTCCCCCATATGCTCCGGCAGAGAGATTGCCACCTTCAGAAATCCTTCCTTTTCGCCCCGATCCAGTGCAAGCACCCGGTGGTGTGCAATTTTTTCCAACGGCTCTGTGTAATCGTAATATGTGCGATACACACTCTCCGCCTCCGGATCCGCAGCGACAGCGGATATGGTGCCGCTTTTGGCGATCAGACTCCGCAAATCCTTCCGCAACTGGGCATCATCGGAAATATCCTCTGCCAGAATGTCCATTGCCCCCTGCAAGGCTGCCTGTACATCGGGCACCTCCTGCTCCGGATTTACAAAGGCAACTGCCTCCCGTTCCGGATCCACACCTGGCTTTTGGGCAAGCAGCAGCCGTGCCAACGGCTCCAAACCATGTGCACGGGCAACGCTTGCACGGGTCTTGCGCTTGGGGCGATAGGGTCGGTACAGATCTTCCACCTCTACCAGGGTTTTGGCAGCGTCAATGGCCTTGGCAAGCTCCTCCGTCATCTTGTCCTGTTCGGTGATAGAGACCTGGATCTCCTCCTTGCGCTTTTCCAGATTCCGCAAATAATTCAGTCGATCGAAGATCTCCCGGAGAACCTGATCGTCCAGAGAACCGGTGCGCTCCTTCCGGTATCGAGCAATAAAGGGAATGGTTGCCCCCTCATCGATCAGAGCCACCGTCTGGTCGATCTGCTCCTGGCGCAGATGAAATTCCTGTGCAAGCACTTGATTGATGTTCATGCATGACTCCTTTTGACCGTTATGAATCTATTATAGCACTGAATTTTTTGTTTTGCAAGGGATTTAAACAAAAAAAAGGATGAAGCATTCTCCATCCTTTTCCTGAACTATTTACTTACAGCTTTGCCAATGCCTTGAAGCTATTCCGCATTGCCGGATACAAGCTGCGGTACATCTGGTAGCACCGATCGTACACCGGAATCTGCTCCGGGATGGGCTCCTGCACCTGCTTGGTGCGGATCACCGCCTGGCATGCTTCCGGCACAGAGTCATACATACCGGCACCCACCATTGCCAGAATGGCAACGCCCAGTGCCGGTCCCTCCTTGGAGGTCACCGTCTTTACAGAACAGCCGTACAGATCCGCAAGCATCTGCCGCCACAAAGCGGAAGTACCGCCGCCGCCGCATGCCATCATATCACTGACGGATACGCCCATCTCCCGGCACACCTCTACGCAGTCACGCAGGGAGTATGCAACGCCTTCCATCACCGCCCGCAGCATATCCCGCTTGGTGTGCATAGCGGACAGACCAAAAAAGACTCCTCTTGCATCCGGATCCAGGTGAGGCGTCCGCTCCCCCATCAGATATGGCAGATAAAACAGCCGATTTGCTCCAACGGGAACCTGTGCAGCCTGCTGATCCATCAGATAGTATTCGTCCACACCCATATACTTGGCGGTTTCCTTTTCTGCACCGCAGAAATTATCCCGGAACCACTTCAACGAAAGTCCTGCTCCCTGGGTCACGCCCATAACATGCCAGCAGCCAGGCACAGCACAGCAGAAGGTATGCACTCTCCCCTTGGCGTCAATGGTAATATCCGAAGTATGTGCAAACACCACGCCGCTGGTGCCGATGGTCGTAAACGCCTTTCCATCCGTCACCACGCCGGTGCCCACTGCCGCCGCCGCATTGTCCCCAGCGCCGCCTACTACAATGGTTCCTGCCGCAAGACCGGTAAGCTCCGCCGCCTTGGGGGTCACTCTACCGGTGATCTCGGGGCTTTCATACACCTTACCCAGCATGGATTTATCAATCTCCAGCTTTTCCAGTACCTCATCCGACCACTGACGCTTGGGGATGTCCAGCAGCTGCATGCCGGATGCGTCAGAAACCTCCGTCGCGATCTCTCCGGTCAGCATAAAACGGATGTAGTCCTTTGGCAGCAGGATGTACCTGCACTTTGCGTAATGCTCCGGTTCATGATTCCGCACCCAGAGGATCTTGGATGCGGTAAACCCGGTCAGCGCCGGATTCGCCGTGATCTCAATCAGCCGCTGTGCGCCTACACGCTCCGTGATCTCTGCACACTCCGCTGCGGTACGCTGATCGCACCAGATAATGGAGCGGCGGATCACCTGATACTGGTCATCCAGCATCACCAGCCCATGCATCTGCCCGGACAGACCAATGCCTTTAACTTCTTCCTTGGGCACACCGCTGGTTTTCATCACCTTTGCAATGGTGTGGATGGTGGCTTGATACCAATCTGCCGGATCCTGCTCTGCGCAGCCGTTCTGGGGCTGATACAGAGGATACTCCTCACTTGCGGATGCGATCACCGCTCCATTCTGATCAAACAACACCGTTTTAGTGCCGCTGGTGCCAATATCTACGCCCAGTACATATGCCATCTGTACACTTCCTTTCCAGTACAAGAATGGCTATCCCCCGGATAGCCATTCTGCGTTCATTAAAGATTGAACATAATATTGTTCAGGATGCTTTCCAGCATTTCCTGACGACCGCTCTTGAGGGATGCGGTCACATCGCCCTTGCTCAGTGCGTAAGCCTCCAAATCTGCCATGGTTGCCTTGCCGGAAATGATATCCGCACCGATGCCGGTGTTCCAGCTTGCATACCGATCAGCCACGAACTGGTCGATCCGTCCGTCATCGATCATCTTCTGCGCAATCTTCAGACCCAGTGCAAAGGTGTCCATACCGGCAATGTAGCTGTGGAAGATATCCTCCATCTCAAAGGATCCACGCCGTGCCTTGGAGTCGAAGTTCAGACCGCCATTGGTAAAACCGCCAGCCTTGAGTACCTCGTACATACACAGTGCTGCGTCATAGGTATTGGTGGGGAACTGATCCGTATCCCAGCCCAGCAGGGTGTCACCCTGGTTAGCATCGATGGAGCCAAAGAAGCCGTTCTCCCGTGCTACCCGCAGTTCATGCTGGAAGGTGTGCTGTGCAAGGGTTGCGTGGTTGGCTTCGATGTTCATCTTGAAGTCCTTGTCCAGATTATACTTGCGCAGGAAGCCGATCACGGTTGCGGTATCAAAATCATACTGATGCTTGGTAGGCTCCTTGGGCTTGGGCTCGATGTAGAAGTCGCCGGTAAAGCCGATGCTTCTTGCGTAATCCACTGCCATATGCAGCAGCCTTGCCATATTATCCTGTTCCAGGCCCATATTGGTGTTCAGCAACGTTTCGTAGCCCTCTCTGCCGCCCCAGAATACATAGCCCTTGCCACCCAGCTTTACGGTGATCTCAATTGCCTTCTTGATCTGTGCAGCTGCAAACGCAAACACATCCGCATTGGGCGCAGTGCCGGCACCATGCATATATCGGGGATTGCCGAAGCAATTTGCCGTACCCCACAGAACCTTCTTGTCCGGGTTCAGCTGCATCATCTGTGCAATATACTCTGTGATCTCATCCAGCCGCTGGTTGGTTTCCTTCAGATTATCAGCCTCCGGCGCCAGATCCCGGTCGTGGAAGCAGAAATAATCGATGGACAGCTTGTCCATCAGCTCAAACGCAGCGTTTACCTTTCTCTTGGCAATGTCCATGGGATCGGTTCCGCCGAACTTCTTGTTGGTGGTGCCCACACCAAACATGTCCGTACCGTCTCCTCCCATAGTATGCCACCAGGACAGCGCAAACTTCAGCTGCTCCCGCATGGTCTTGCCGCCTACGACCTCATCCGGGTTGTAGTACTTGAACGCCATGGGATTGTTGGATGCCTTTCCCTCAAAGGGAATCTTTGAAATGCCTGTAAAAAATTCGCTCATCATCATAAACCTCCTGCTTTTCTCTGTTTATATTGCCCGGAGCAACGCTCCGAAACGTCTCAAGGCAATACCGCACAAAGCCTACCCAACGATGCAGCGCATCCATATGCGCAAGCTCTGCGCGGTATGGCCTTAATCAATCACAATTTCCCGCTTGGACATATCATAGTAGGAGTCCAGCACAGCGATATAATACCGGAACTGAGGGTTTCCGTTTACATACAGCACATCGCCGCTTTCCGCTACCCCCAATGCAGCAAGCTGCTGATCCGTCAGATCGGACAGCTTTACATCCTCCGTTACCGTCCAGCCAATGGCATGCAGCTTGGATAGATCCAGCGTAATGGTATCATCCGTATACAGGCGCATGCCCTCCGGCACTTCTGCGGTTCCGTCACTTTTCGGCAAAACGATACCAAGGGTTTTTAACTGCTTCTGGTTCAGATCCTTCACCCGGATCTCCATCGTAAAGCCCTGATCCCGCCCAAGTGTGTGCATCTGGCTTTCGGACAAGCTCAGTACAGCATCCGGGTTGATCTCCAGGATCTTGGCGGTAATATCCGTGCGCTTTTCGGTTGTCCATTCCAGTTCAGGCTCGGACAGGGGGCGATTCACATACACCGTCCGGTCAAAGCCCTTTGCCCGGCAATACATATAAGAAAAAGATGTGTCATAGGTATTGGGCGCAACGATCACAGAGGTGCCGCCGCCGCACTTGTCCATACTGTAGGTGACCTCATACCGGTACGCACCGGACGGGGAAATCTGACTGGGGCCCGGTGACTTCTGGACAGAACTGACCAGCACAGTGGTGTAGAAAAAGTATGCCAATGCACCCAGCATGTACAGCATCAAAATCACTGCGCCGGAAATAGTCTTGGCAGCTTCGCCAGAGCCGCTGGTAAAGAACGCCACAACAGAAACCAGCACAATGGGGATCAGCATTTCCCATTCCCCGAAATTCAGCAGCACAATGGGCAGCAAAAGGGGCATGGTCACAATGCTCACGATCATGGTAATCAGCTGGCGCCGGGTATAGAACATCATCACACCCATAGCCAGGCAGCCAATGGACAGCACAAAGCCGAACTTGACCTTTTCGTATACTTCAATGTCATAAAAAACAGACCAGTACGCCAAAAACCCCAGAAAAATCCCATACGGAATCGACAGCAGGGACAGGCCTCGCTTGGTCCAGGGACTGTCAAAAAAACGGTTCATATCCAAAGCGTTTCCCTTCCAAATGATGCACCCGCACACGCAGCTATATCATGGCAGAGCGCATGCGGAACGGTAGTGCGTTATTGCCATTATTATAGCATGATTTTCAGCGCATTACAAGCCGAATTGAAAAATATTTCACTGCGCAGCCAAAAGTTTTATATTTCCGTCCGTAGCAAAATTGGATACATTATACAAAACCAGTACCTGGCTGAACTGATCCGGATCCACATAAGCATGGTAATCTCCCCGCACATACCGCATATCCAGCAGCACGATTTCGCTGTAATGCTCCGTCAGGAATGGCAGCATACTGTTGGCGTAGGAATCCTTGATCAGCAGCAGCTTCTTGTCGTTTTTCACATTGGTGCGGACAGTCACCATGGCTGCGTTTCTGCCCAGAAAGACGCTGTACTTCTCGCTGGTGTTCAGAAAATCCCAGAAGTAGATGGACGGATACTCCGTTTCGTTCAAGCCGTCGTTGATGGTAACGCTGGTGACCGGATCCGTGCCATTGTAATGATACAGATCAATCATATCCGGCTCGATGCCCCGGTACAGGCTCTTGGAATACAGGGTGCCCCGGAAGTCGTCTGCCGCATGCTCAATGTTGTACATTTCATAGGAGACCGGAGAAAAGCCCAGCTTCTTGATGGCGGTCTGATACGCCAGGAACGCCCCATAGGAGGTCCAGTGGTGATCCGTCCGGTAGTAGATATACTCGTTGCGCATTGCATACAGGGAATTGTACACATTGATCATGGTCACATCCCCACGCAGGTCATCTGCCACCCGGGAGATCAGCTGCTGTTGATCCAGATTGGGGGCATATGCAGGCAGGGTGTCGGAATATACCTCTGCCGCCGTGGGCGCCAGCAGCATGGCCACAGGGGTCTCCGTATTCTGCGCAAAGGCACGCACCCCGTCTATGGACTGCTTCAGCCGCACCTCATCCACATCATCCTCCGTCAGCTTTCCAATCAGCCGTTCATCGGTGATATACACCCCGCCGATTTCCTTTTTGCCGGCGGCAAGCTCCGCTGCGGATTTCACCGCAACCCACTGATCCCGCAGGACAAAGTGATCCGCCGCATAGGTTTCCACCCCGTCCATATAGGATTTGTCCTTGACGCCGGCAGCAGTCAACTGCGGCACCTCCGCCAAAGTCCGGTTCTCGGTTTCGGATACAGATTTTTTCGGCAGCAGCAGGGAGCTGAACATCAGTCCGAACAGTACCGCCAGAAAGATCACTGCGGATATCATTTGCTGTACTTTTTTCATAGCGATACTCCTTTCTAGAATCGGAAATATAAGAACGGGTTATAGGTTTCGTTCACCAGATAGGCGATACACAGCACGAACAAGCCCATCTGTGCCACCGGTGTCAGCACGCAGAGGATCTGATCCAGCCGCTTGGAACGGCGTGCCTTTTCCAGGAGCCATTTTCCAAAGCTGGTGGCGCTCAATGCGCACAGCAAGAAAATCAACACATAGGTGTGGAACTGATACCGGGCATAGTCATCGATCAGTACACCGGAGCCACCGAACATGGACTTGATAAAGGTGGTGATGTGGGATACGGTGCTCAGATCGAACATCACCCAGCTGATGACCACGCAGAAGAAGGTGTACAGCCATGCCAGGAATCGAGGTAGCTTTTGAATATACTTACCTAGCCAGAGCTTTTCAATGGTCAGTAGAATGCCGAAATACAGACCCCAGAAAATAAAGTTCCAGCTTGCACCGTGCCAGAAGCCGGTCAATCCCCAGACAATCATCAGATTCCGCACCCACTTCAGCTTACTGACCCGGTTGCCTCCCAGAGGAATGTATACATACTCCCGGAACCAGGTGCTCAGCGTAATGTGCCACCGGCGCCAGAAATCCGTAATGCTGGTTGCCTGGTAGGGATGGTCAAAATTCTTCGGAAAGTGGAAGCCCAGCATCTTGCCCAGACCGATTGCCATGTCCGAGTAACCGGAAAAGTCAAAGTAAATCTGGAAGGTATATGCCAGAATGCCGATCCAGGCAGTGCAGGCGGAAAGCTGCCCCAAATCATGACCCTTGATCTCCGTCCAAAGCATGCCAATACTGTTGGCAAGAATCACCTTTTTGGCAAGACCGCAGATAAAGGTACCAACACCCTCCCCCATGGCAGGCAGATTCACGCTGCGCTGATTCAGTTCCCGCTCCACATCCGCATACCGGACAATGGGCCCGGCAATCAGCTGGGGGAACATGGTCACATAGGCGCCGAAATCCACGATGCTTTTCTGTACGCCAATGGAACGGCGGTACAGGTCAATGCAGTAGGACATGCTCTGGAAGGTGTAGAAGGAAATACCGATGGGCAGCGCCGGTGTCTGGATGTCAAGCCCGAAGATGCCGGCGAAAAAGCCGCTGTATTTGAACACGCCCAGCAATCCCAGACTGAATACCACTGCCAGGATCATAATCAGCTTCCGGCGTTTCTCGTTTTTGTCCGCCCGTTCCATCAGCCGGCCGGCACCGTAGTTGATGAGAATGCACAGCAGCATATAGATCACATTGATCGGTTCGCCCCAGGCATAGAAAATCAGACCGGACAGGAACAGCACACTGTTTTTCAGCTTCTTGGGTGTGACAAAATAGACGATCAGAAAGATCGGCAAAAAGTAAAACAAGAATACAATGCTTGAAAAGACCATGTTCAATCTCCATTTCCATGTTGATGCAAAAACGCCTCAAGCTCCTGGCGTGTCATCATCGTATTAAGTACCTCCAGCATCCCTGCAGTGGACAACAAGGCAGGCAATCCAAGTTGCGTCAGCAATGCCCGGCGCCGGATGGCACTGTCCTTACCGCCGGTAAGCCCCAGCTCGTACAGATCCAGCCGGGTCAGTCCCGTCCCTGCCGGTGCAGAACCGGTCAGCACGCCTGCCCGCCGGAACGCCTCCTCCAGCACACTTCTCTGCATGCCCTCCACACCCAGCTTTCCCTCTGCGGAGGGCTTTTCCTTGCGCTTTTCTTTTCCAAAAATATCCGGAATGTACACATGGGTGATCTTTCCCTCCGGCACGCAGCCCTTCAGGTATCCCCGGATCTTAAAGCCAGCCCGATCCGAATCCGTCAGTATAATAATGCCCGTATGGGCGGCAAAATACCGGATCAGTGCCATTTTTTCCGGATCCTTGAAGATACGGTAGCCGTTGGTCACCAGGATGACCCCCTGAATCATGGAATCCAGCTTGATCTTATCGTACTTGCCCTCTACGATGATTGCCTGGGAAATCACCAGCTTTGCCTGCGTTTCTCTCATACTCATCGCTCCACCGCCAGCATCCGGGTAATTGCTTCCTCAATCAGAATCCTACCGTCCAGCCGGGTGGATTTCAGCGCTGCATCCGTATCCCGCAGGATCAGGACGCAGGCACGCATCTGCTCCAGGGAGGACTTCCCGGCATCCCGGAAGGCATTCTTCACGGCGAATTCCCGCCCCTTATATGAAAAATCCTCCAGCACATGCTCGTGATGTTTACCGGCAGCCTGCGCCGCCTTTACCCGGTACAGATCCAGAAAGGCGGAGGTAATGGCGGACAGCAGCATCACCGGCTCGTTCCGCTGCTGGGACAAGATGTCCAGCGCTTCCATAGCGGCTCTGCCATTCCGGGCAGTCACTGCCCTGGCAAGGGCAAAGGCGTTCAGACTATCCTCCCGTGCCACCAGCATGGAAATGGCTTCTCCGGTGATCTCGCCACCCTCGGCATAAGCACACAGCTTGTCCAGTTCGTTGCCGATCCGCATGGTATCACACAGACAAAGCTGCGCAATCTGCTCCGCATTCTGCCGGGACAGGCTGCAGCCG
>NZ_FR894928.1:27850-31504 GCF_000434255.1 Ruminococcus sp. CAG:379
GGGACAGGCTGCAGCCGCTCCGGGACGCCCGCTCCATCATGGGCTTCACCAGTTGGGCAGCGGTTTTCGCCTCAAAATTACACACCACCCCATGCTTTCCAAAAAAGTCAATGAGTTTTTTATGCTTGGGGGTGGGGGCTTTCTTACCGCCGCATACGTCAAAGCCGGTCACATTGCAGATCACCACAGTGGACGGAGGCACATCCTCCAGGCACTTCAGAAAGGACTGGATCCGATCCGCCGACCAATCCTCTGCCGGAGGGTCGTTGATGAGGATCACATTGGTCTGGGCAAACATGGAGTACTGCCCCACTGCATCTGCAAGCTGCTCCAGATCCAGATCCCTGCCATCATATTTCTGCACATCCCCATCCAGCTTTTTTATCAGCCGCTTGGTAAAAGCCGCAACCCCTGCTACATCTTTTCCGTACAGGTAATACAGTCCGGCATGGGAACCCGCCTGTAGCTGCTTGATTACATCCCCCGGTGTCAGATTCGCCATATGTTATCCTCCCTTCATCAGATCCTGGATCGAAATACCGCCCTGTGCATCAATAGAAATACACAAATTATTCTGTCCTGCATACACTTGCCCATCCTGCACATTGCAGGGCGCCGTGGTCAACAGATACCCGGCAGTCAGGGCTTCCGGCAGCTTTGCGCCATACTGAATCCGCACATCGCTTTCCGTCAGCGGCTCCGTCCCGGCAGCACATAGCACCCTGCGACCGGCATACAGGATCTCCACCGTACCCGTGCCCAGAAAGCGAATGGTATACTGAGAACGGAGCAGTTCCGCAGAAGCAATGGAAAATGGCGCCGGCACTGTACCGCATACAGTACTGCCTGGCAGGTGATATGTATCCTCCGGCACCAATAGCCGTTGTACCTGCACATAGGACAAGGCATCGTGAAAAGCCGCCATAGCCCGGTATTGCTGCTGATCCAGCACCAGGGTATCCACATGGGAAATACCGGATGCCTGCAAATACCGACTCACATATTCCGCGCCAGAACCGCCGCCGGTCAGATCCAGCACATCCGTCTGATCCCCACAGGTAATCACCAGCGTGCAGGCATTGCCCTTCCCCAGCATGGCGATCTTCAAGGTGTTTCGTTCCAGCAGGGACACAAACAAGCTTACATTCCAGAACAGCATCACCGTCAGTCCGATGCTTGCCCAGACCCGGCGCTGTTCCCGGCGAAAGCCGAATACACACAAAGCCAGCAGGACGCAGAGCAGACACAAGGGCAGTACATAGGAGTCGCCCAAAGGCACCACCCCCACATGCAGACCGGCGCACCAGCTGCCAAGCTCCAGTACGGTTCGGCAAAGGAATCCTGCCAGCCGCAGCAGAGGCAATGCAGCCACGCTCCAACCTCCGGTGAGAAATACCCCAAGACCGCACAGCATGGCAGCCATGCACAGGGGCAGCACCAAAAAATTGGACAAAGGAGACAGCAGGGATGCCTCCTGAAAATAGCAGGCACACAGGGGCATCAGCAAAACCGGGATCACACTACTGGCCACAAGTCCCTTCAGGATGCGTTTTGGCAGGGTATCCACTGGAAAATGTGCCGTCAGCCAGGGCGCTGCCACTGCCACTGCAAACACCCCTGCTGCGGACAGCAAAAAGGAGGCGCTGCCGATCAGATACGGACGCGTCCCCGTTAATGCCAGCACTGCAATGCACAGTGCATTCAGCGGATCGCTCTGCCGGTGAAATACATCCCCGCTGTACACCAGCAACAGCATGACCGCCGCCCGACAGGCTGAGTGGGAAACACCGGTACACAGCACAAAGCCCACTGCCACCACCGCCTGTATGCAGAACGCAAGCCGCTTTCCCAACCGCAGCCTTCGCAAGATCCACCCCACCAGGCTACACAGCAGCGTCAAATGCAGACCGGATACTGCGGTCACATGACCGATGTACTGCGGTCACATGACCGATGCCGAGCCGGTACAGGGCGGTTTTGGTCGGACTATCCAGGCCGGATTTGTCCCCCAGCAGCATGGCACATAGCAGACCAGCCTCCTGTTTTGGCAAAGTCATCCGGATTTTGGCGCAGATCCTGTCCGCATACGCCCGGATGCTCCCCACCAAAGACCAGTTCCGCTCAGGTATAATCTCCACATCGGACGCTTCCTGTACCTGTAAAAAGGAGCCTTCACCCTGGTAATAGGACACCGCCGGAAACAGATACGTATCTTCATAGGGTGCCAGCACTGCTGTCATCCGGATGCTATCCCCGTACTGGCAGATCAGATCCGCCCCGTAATAGGTGATCCGGGTGGTGTGACCGCCAATATTGGTGCGGATCAGATAGGATGCCTGTTCGTTGTCCCGAACATCCACATTCTCCACCCTGCCGGTCAGAGATACCGTCTGTCCCCCATAGGCAAGCAGAGCATCCCGGACCCGATACATGTAGCCGCAGTACAGACAGCATGCAAACGCAAAGCTGATGCCGCACAACAGCAGCTGTTTTAGACGGAGCCTGCATCCCAGCCCCAGAAACAGCAGCAGGGGCAGGATGCCCAGAAAGCCATACCAACAGACGGAAAGCCGATCACACAGGAATAATCCCAGCAGATAGGGCAGTCCGATGGAAACCGCTTTCCGGGTCACGCCTCCGGATGGGGAAACAGAGGCAGAGGTGCCAGGAAGAGAATATCATCCCGCTTTGCAGCATCCCCTTCCGCCAGTACGGCGCACTGTGCAGTCAGATTGCCTCCGGCAGCTTCGACCAGCTTCACCAATGCGGTGAGGGATTCCCCGGTACTGATTACATCATCCACGATCGCAACCCGTTTGCCCCGGAGCAATCCAACAGCATCCTCGTCAATGTACAGCTTCTGCGCATTGGCGGTGGTAATGGACTGCACCGTAACGCAAATGGGATTCTGCATGTACAGCTTTACGGATTTTCTGGCGGTTACATAAGGAATACCCATCTGCCGGGCCATTTCGTAAGCAAGGGGAATGCCCTTGCACTCAGCAGTCAGCAGCACATCCACCTCCGGCAGTCTGGCTGCCAGCTCTTTGGCGCACGCCACTGTCAGTTCCACGTCCGACAGCATAATGAATGCGGCAATATCCATGGTTTTGCTGATGGGGCAAAGGGGCAGCTCACGCTGCAGCCCCGCCACATTTAATGTATAGGTCTGTTTCATACGCCACTCTCCGCACTCCAGCCCATCTGCTTGCCGCCCAGCAGATGGAAATGCAAATGGTGTACAGTCTGCCCCGCATCGTCGCCACAGTTGGTCACAATGCGGAAGCCGTTGTCCAGACCGGCTTCCTTTGCAAGCTTTGCGGCCACTGCAAAAATATGTGCCACTACCGCAGCATTCTCCTCCGCCAGAGCACTGACCCCGGAAATATGCTGCTTGGGGATCATCAGATAGTGTACCGGTGCAATAGGTGCAATGTCCTTGAACACATACATCTGGTCATCCTCATAGATCTTCGTGCTGGGAACGTTCCCGGCAATGATATTACAAAATAAGCAATCCATGATGCAAATCCCTCCCGTTTAATTTGCTGCGCTGCCCAGCATCTCGCCGACGATGGCATCCAGAGCAGCCAGTGCTTCATCCACCATATACTGTTTGCCGATGCCCGCCATTGCGCTGTCCGGACGTCCGCC
>NZ_FR894928.1:31526-34637 GCF_000434255.1 Ruminococcus sp. CAG:379
GCCCTTGCCGCCGGTAATGGCAGATACACGCTGTACAATCTTGCCTGCGTGAGCGCCCTTCTTGACCGCTTCCTTGCCGCAGACACAGTAGAAGGTGCCCTTCTCCCCGTTCATGCCGGCGAATACAGCCACAATGTTACCGTCCAACCGATCCTTCACCTGGTCGCCCATCTGCCGGAGCATGTCTGCCCCGGTGCCGTTGAAGAATGCGGAAATCACACGCACGCCGGAGATTTCCTTTGCATTCTCAAACAGACCGGAAATCTGACTGTCTGCGATCTTCATGTTCAGCGCATCGATCTGATGCTCCTTCTCCTTCAACTCTGCGATCATAGCTGTGCAGCGCTCAACCAGCTCCAGGGGATTCCCCAGCTTCAGAACACTGGCTGCAAAATGCAGACGCTGCTGCATTTCCTGATAGGACTTCAGCACGCCGGTACCGGTGACTGCTTCGATCCGGCGCACTCCGGCTGCTACAGAGCTTTCGGAAAGGATCTTGAACAGACCCACCCGGGAGGTGTTGTCCAGATGGGTACCGCCGCAGAACTCCGTAGAGAAGCCCTCCATGCTGACAACCCGGACAATATTGCCGTACTTTTCACCGAACAGTGCCATTGCTCCCAGCTTTCTTGCTTCCTCAATGGGCATTTCCTGCATGGTGATGGGCAGTGCCTCGAAAATCTTCCGGTTTACCAGATCCTCCACTGCCTGCAGCTCCTCAGACGTCATAGCGTTGAAGTGGGAGAAGTCAAATCGGCAGTGCTCCGCATTGACCAGCTGACCTGCCTGGTGCACATGATCTCCCAACACCTGGCGAAGGGCTGCCTGCAGCAGATGTGCTGCTGTATGGTTCCGCATGATGGACATACGCCGATCCGCATCGATCTGGGCAGACACCTCATCCCCTACCTTCAGGGTGCCGTCCTCCAGAGAACCCATGTGCATGAAATGGCCGCTTTCCAGCTTTTTCACGTCTGCAACTGCAAATGCACCGTTGCCCACAATCTCACCGGTGTCCGCAACCTGTCCGCCGCTTTCTGCGTAGAAGGGGGTACGATCCAGGATCAAAGCCGCCACATCCCCTTCACTGATGCTGTCCACCTGCTTGCCGTCCGCAAAGATTCCCAGGATCTTTGCGCCGCAGGACATCTGGGTATAGCCCACAAATTCCGTCTTGGGTGCGGAGATATCCGCAATGCTCTCGTTGCTCCAGGAGGTCTTGACCTTGGACGCACGATCCGCCCGTGCCATGGACTTCTGCTGCTCCATCAGCTCCCGGAACTTGTCCTCGTCCACCTTGATGCCCCGCTCTGCTGCGATCTCCATGGTCAGATCCAGAGGGAAGCCGTAGGTGTCACTGAGCTTGAATGCATCTGCACCGGAAAGCATGGACAGGCTGTCGGAGCTGACCCGATCCAGGAACATGTTCAGCAGCTCTGTGCCCTTGTCGATGGTCTTGGCAAAGCTTTCTTCCTCGTGGCGAATGATCTTGCAGATCAGATCCTTCTTTTCTGCCAGCTCCGGATACGCATTCTCATTCTCGTGAATGACAGTCTCTGCGACCTGATACAGGAAGGGCTCCTGGATGCCCAGCATCTTTCCATGCCGTGCAGCCCGCCGCAGCAGTCGCTTGAGCACATAGCCTCTGCCTTCGTTTGCAGGAGTCACACCATCCCCCACCATAAAGGTAGTACTGCGCACATGGTCGGTGATAACACGGAGAGAAACGTCCTTTTTCGGATCCTCCTTGTAGGTGATCCCGGCAATGCGGCAGATGTGCTGCATAATATTCTGCACCGTATCCACCTCAAACAGGTTGTCCACGCCCTGCATCACGCATGCCAGACGCTCCAGTCCCATGCCGGTGTCGATGTTCTTGTGCTCCATTTCTGCGTAGTGCCCCTTGCCGTCGCTGTTGAACTGGCTGAATACCAGATTCCATACCTCAACAAACCGGTCACATTCGCAGCCCACCTTACAATCGGGAGAACCGCAGCCCTTTTCCGGACCCCGGTCAAAGTAGATTTCAGAGCAGGGACCGCAGGGACCGGAGCCATGCTCCCAGAAGTTATCCTCCTTGCCCAGTCGGGTCATATGATCCGGCGCAACGCCGATGTGCTTGGTCCAGATGTCGTAAGCCTCATCGTCCTGTTCGTATACGGAAACGTACAGCTTGTCCACCGGCAGCTCCAGCACCTTGGTGAAAAACTCCCATGCCCACTCAATGGCTTCGGTTTTGAAGTAATCCCCAAAGGAGAAGTTCCCCAGCATTTCAAAGTAGGTACCGTGACGGGCAGTCTTGCCCACACGTTCAATATCCGGGGTACGAATACACTTCTGACAGGTGGTCACACGCACATTGGGAGGTGTCGCCTGCCCCAGGAAATATTTCTTCAACGGTGCCATGCCGGAATTGATCAGAAGGAGACTGTTGTCCCCCTGGGGGATCAGGGACGCACTGTCCATCCGGGTATGCCCCTTACTCTCAAAGAATGAGAGAAATTTTTCACGTAATTCGTTCAGTCCTTGCCACTGCATTGCTTCATTACTCCTTTATGTATATTTGATGACAAAATAGATCACATAAACCCAGCCGAAAAAGCCGTTCACGATGGCCCAGAACAGGGAATGCCAGTGCATGGCGGATAAAATCGCTGCCACAATGTTGCCGGCACTGATCCCGTACACGATGGGGTTACATCCCAAAGCCTTGGCACAGCTTTCCTTCTCCTTCGCCATAGCTTCACCTCCATACAGAAAAAACACCTCCGTCACCGCAATGGGACGAAGGCGTTCGTGGTACCACCCAAATTCAAAAGCATAGGCTATGCTTTCCTCGTTCGCTTTAACGCAGCGCATACGTTCCGCTTTCGCAGACCGGCTCAAGGGGAGCACCTGTCCGTACACTGAAAGCTCACACCAACCGCTTTCTCTCTGAAAGGATCCGGAACAGTCAATCCTGTCAACGCCAAAATTATTATAGTATAAACCGACGAAAATGTCAACCGTTTTTTGTGATATTTTCCGTAATCCCCTCTGCGATCCGGCGAAAAATCGGTGCCGCCGCTGTATTACCGCTGCCCCCGTTTTCCACAAAGACCGTTACTGCAT
>NZ_FR894929.1:0-2507 GCF_000434255.1 Ruminococcus sp. CAG:379
AAACTCAACTTTTACATTGATATGTCCGTCTGGCTTTTTGTGGGAAAGCAGTACTACCGTCTCAACGTGTCCCGTTCTGGGGAACAGATCCACCGCCTGAACCTTCCGGGCGTAGTATCCCAGCTTGTCCAACAGTGCGCAGTCCCGGGCGGCAGTGGCAGGATTACAGGAGATCATCACAATGCGCTGGGGTGCCATGCGGCACACTGCCTCCAGAGTCTGGGCATCACAGCCCTTCCGGGGCGGATCCAACACGATCACATCCGGATGCTCTCCACGCTGGGCGAGCTGCTGTGCCCACTGGGCTGCATCCCCCACATGAAAGTCGGCGTTTTCAATGCGATTCTCCCGGGCATTCCGGATGGCATTTTCCACCGCCTGGGGGATCACCTCTACCCCGGTCAGGTGCTTCACCCCATCCGCCATGGACAAGCCGATGGTACCGGTGCCACAGTACAGATCCAGCAAAGACTGGCTGCCGTCCAGCTGCGCAAATTCCCGGGCAATGCCATACAGCCGCTCCGCCTGGGCAGTGTTCACCTGGTAAAAGGCATGGGGGGACAGCTCCACCCGGATGCCGCACATGGTATCCCGGATCTCCGCCTGCCCCAGCAGGGTTTCCGTCCGCTTACCCAAAATCACGTTGGTGCGTGCCGGATTCACATTCATGCAAATACTGGTCAATTGCGAAAACCGGTGTTGCAGTTGCTGACTTAAGGGCATCAACTGTTCCCTTGCCGAACGGGTCACCACAAAGCAAAGCATGACTTCCCCGGAATGATACCCCTGCCGCAGGTACAGATGCCGCAGCAAGCCCGTCCCCCTCTGCTCGTCATAGGGCTGGAGCCCCTGCTGCCGGATGTGTTCCAGTGCTGCCTCCAGGATCTCACTGAACAAGGGCGGCTGCAAAGCACAATGGGTATAGGGAACGATCCGGTGGCTCCGCTTGGCATAAAAGCCGCAGACAGCCTGTCCGTTCTGCATGCCAACCGGGTACTGTGCCTTGTTCCGGTATCCCGTCGGCGTATCACAGCCCAGAATGGGCAAAAAAACAGGGTGCAGTCCGCCGATCCGGACAAACGCATCCTCCACCACCTGCTGTTTGACGGCGCATTCCGCCTGGTAGGTCATATGCCGGAAGGCGCATCCGCCGCAGGATGCATAAACCGGGCAATCCGGCTGAATCCGATCCAGGGAAGGCTCCTCCAGCTGTTCGATGATGCCGAAGGCGTAGGTGGGCATGGCCTTGACGATTCTGCATTGCAGCTTGTCCCCAACGGCAGTCCGGGGGACGAACACCGCCTCCCCTTCGATCCTGCCGACCCCATTGCCCTCCGCCGTCATGCCGGTAATGGTCAGGGGTACAATTTCATTTTTCTTTCTCATGTCAGCGGCGCTCCACAATCTGCACAATAGGTGCTGTCTGATCGGTTTTGCCCGGCACAGAAAGGACAGGTCACGGTGCTGCCCTCTCCCAGTCCGGCACAAAGCTCTTCCAATTCCCGGCGCTTCCGGGTAATCTGCTCCACCAGAGGCGCCGTATCCGGCTCCCGGCTGCGAACCAGGGCAAAATAGCTGGCTCTGCCCAGCTCCTCATACAGGCCATTGAGTCGGTTCAGGCACTTTGCCCGTTCCAACCGAAGCCGGGAATAGGCAATGGCACTGCCGGTCTTTTCTGCGGCGGCATCGAACACTTTCCGGAGATCGCTCCAGGCATCATACTCCATAGTCGGCTCCTTCCATGATACGGCGGATTTGCTCCTTCTTCTCCATCAGGGCGTCAAACTGCCCGATGTACTCATAAGGGAATTTATAGTTCCGGATCCGGGTGATCTTCCCCTCCGGGCATACAAGCTTGGTGGATGCACCACAGCCTGCTCCGAAAATGGTCTGAGTCTCATCCATAATCAGAATATTGTACAGGCTTTCGTATCCGGGCTTTGCATAGCCCACATTTTCCAGATTCTCCAGGGTATTCTTCTGACGATACAAATAGTAGGGCTGATAGCCCTGGGCAGGCAGACGGCTACTGCTGTAATCCACCATGGCAGCGGCAGGATTTGCGATCTGCCGTTCCCCCTGGGCATACAGATCCGCCGCCCGCTTCAGAGTCAGGGTATGTACCGTGACGCTTTCCGGCTCCAGGGCAATGACCCGATCCAGGGTATTCCGGAAGCTGTCCGGGGTATCCTGGGGCAGTCCGGCAATCAGATCCATATTGATATTGTCAAAGCCCATGAAACGGGCAAGCTGAAAGGCATCCACTGCCTGCTGCGCCGTATGCTTTCTGCCAATGGCATGGAGCACCACATCGTTCAGAGTCTGGGGATTGATGGAGATCCGGTCAGCCCCATACCGGCGGATCACCTCCAGCTTCTCCCGGGTGATGGTGTCCGCTCTCCCCGCTTCTACAGTATATTCCCGGATCCCATCCAGGTGCATGCAGCTTTGCAGGGTATCCATGATCTGTGCCAGCTGCTGCGCAGAAATGGCAGTCGGCGTACCGC
>NZ_FR894929.1:2527-6068 GCF_000434255.1 Ruminococcus sp. CAG:379
CGTCCCGCCGCCGATGTACACCGTGTCCAGCTTCAGATGCAGCACCCGGATCAGATCCCCGTAGATCCGGATCTCCCGGCACAGGCAGTCCACATAGGCTGGGATCAGTTCCCCGGCTTCGGCAATGGAATGGGACACAAAGGAGCAGTAGCTGCATCGGCTGGGGCAGAAGGGAATGGAAATGTACAGACTGATGGCATCCGGGGCAAGTCCCTGCAACAGGGGCAGCTGCACCCGGGCAGTTGCCTTTGCCAGCGCCAGCTTTTTCTCTGACACCAGATAGGTCTGCTGCATATGTGCCGCAGCCTGCTCCAGGGTACTGCCCTGCTCTACGGCAGCGGTCAGCATCCGCACCGGTCGGATGCCGGTCAGCATGCCCCAGGGAGGTGTCACGCCGGTGGCTTCCGTCAGATGGGCATACAGCGTCCGGCACAGGGCATGCTCAGCGGCATGCTTGTCCCCATCCGGAAACAGGGGAGCCTCCCGGCGTCGGAACACGCCGGACAGGCTGGTTTCCACCAGGATTCGATCTTCTGTAAAGACCGTGCGGATAAAATCCCCTGTACAAGGAGCATCCTCCGTACAGAATGCAAAGCGCATTGCCGGGAAAAACAGCTTGACCGTGGCTTCGGTTTCATATTTAAAGTCGTGACCGATGAGAAAAATAGTCATATCAGGTATAATCCCGCAGATACGGGTTGTGCTCCTTTTCGTAATCCAGGGTGGAGGCGCCGTTGTGTCCCGGATAGATCAGCAGATCCCCGGTCAGACCGTTGAGCCGGGTCAGGGATTTGCGCATCTGGGGCATACTGCCGCCGGGAAAGTCGGTTCTGCCGATGGATTGGCGGAACAGGGTATCTCCGCTGAGCAGAAGCCCATTGCCCAGGTAACAGACGCTGCCGGGGGTATGTCCGGGCGTATGCAGCACGGTGAGCTCCACATCATCCAGCCGGATATGCTCCCCGTCGGTCAGGGTATCCGCATCCGGTACCGGGTCAAAGCCCTGCATGCCCATGGGCGTGGACAGACTCCGGATCTCGTCCGTCAGCATACCCAGATCATCTCCGTGAATGTACACCGGAGCGCCGGTTTCCTGCTGCACCTGGGCAACACCCCCGATGTGGTCATAATGGCCATGGGTCAGCAGGATCCGATCCAGGTGCAGCCCCTGCTGTCGCAAAAGCCGCAGCAAAATCTCCGGATCTCCGCCGATGTCCACCGCAATGGCGTTTTTCTGGTCTGTTTCAAGAATATAGCAATTGGCGCCCAGGGGGCCAAGGGAAAGCATGTGTACCTTCATGAGGGAAGCTCCTTTCTTCAGTCAGCACCGCACAGGACTTGTGCAGTGCCTTTATCCGTTCTTTTCGGTTTTCACAGCAGCACGCTCCACGCTGATGACACCCTTCACATGGCGGATCTTATCCATCAGATTCCGCAGCTGCTCCGTGCCGGCAATGGTGATCGCCGCTTCAAACAGGGCATTGCCATTTTTCAAATTCCGGGAGGCAGAGTGAATGATGGGGATCTTGGACTCCATCAGCGCCCCGGTAATATCGTACACCAACCCCACCCGGTCAGTGGCAATGACCTCGATGCCGGTCTGCATGGCTGTCTGGGGCGTGGCTGCCCACTGGACATTCACCCAGCGCTCCGCCTCAGCCGGGTCGTTCCGCTTCATGGCTGCCCGGTAATTGACACAGTTTTTGTTGTGAATGGAAATGCCGTGGCCACGGGTGATAAAGCCCACGATCTCGTCCCCGGGCAGTGGATTGCAGCACTGGGCATACTTCACCACGCAGCTGTCGATATCGTCCAGAATGATGCTGCCCGTATTCCGGGCACGGACACCGGGATTCGGCGCTTCCGGTGCCGGAGCAGTTTCCTCGGTTTTGTACTGCTTGACGTATTTATCCCGAAGCCGGGACATGATCTTGGACAGCAGGATGCCGCCGTAGCCAATGGAGGCATAGAAGTCATCCAAGGTGGAGCAGTTGTGCCGTTTCAAGTCATCCGCCAGGAATTCCTCCAGCCTGTCCTCGGGCACATGGATCTGGTACCGGCGGAATTCCCGCTCCAGAGCATTCTTTCCGGTTTCGATGTTCTCTCCCCGGCACTCCTTCTTGAACCATGCCCGGATCTTGGACTTTGCCTCGTTGGTCTTGGCGATCTCCAGCCAGGAACGGCTGGGACCCTTTTTCGGATCCTTGCTGGTGATGATCTCACAGATCTGCCCGGTCTGGAGCTGATAATCCAGGGGGACGATCTTGCCGTCCACCTTGGCGCCGATGGTCTTGTTGCCGATCTCGGAGTGGATCCGGTAGGCGAAGTCAATGATGGTAGAATGGATGGGCAGGGCGATGGAATCTCCCCGGGGGGTCATGACCATGATCTCCTCCGGGGCAATGTCATTCTTGATGATCCGAACGATCTCCTCGGCATCATCCGATGCCTGCTGGGCTTCAATGACCTGTCGGATCCAGGCAAGGCGCTCCTCCATCTTGTCCTTGCCCTGGACGCCCTCCTTGTACTTCCAGTGGGCGGCAATGCCGTATTCCGCCGTAGCATGCATCTCCCAGGTGCGGATCTGTACCTCAAAGGGAATGCCCTCCCTGCCCAGTACGGTGGTGTGCAGGGATTGGTACATATTCGCCTTTGGCGTGGAGATATAGTCCTTGAACCGGTTGGGGATGGGACGGAACATATCGTGGATCAGTCCCAGCACATTGTAGCACTCCCCCACCGTGTTGACGATGATCCGCACGGCGTATTTGTCGTACACTTCCTCGATGCTCTTGTGGTTGACGAAGATTTTCTTGTAGATGCCGTAAATGCTCTTGACCCGTCCGTCAATCTGAGGCGGTGCGGAAAATTCCACGTCCTTGAACCGGTCGGCGATGCGCTTCTTGATGCTTTCGATGAACGCCTCCCGTTCCTCTTTCTTGATTTCCAGAATATGCTCAATCTCCGCATAGGCGTAGGGATCCAGGTAGCGGAACGCCAGATCTTCCAGTTCCTCCTTCACTGCCCGGATGCCCAGACGGTGAGCAATGGGGGCGTAGATGTTCATGGTTTCCAGAGCGGTTTTCCGCTGCTTATAGGAGGGGCGGTACCGGAGAGTGCGCATATTGTGGAGCCGGTCGCACAGCTTGATGATGATGACCCGGATATCCTGGGACATGGCGAGGAGCATTTTCCGCACATTCTCCGCCTGCTGCTCTTCCGGGCTGAAGATCGGGATCTTGTTGAGCTTGGTCACGCCATCCACCAGCATGGCAACGTCCTGACCAAAGCGTTTCTTCACTTCCTCCAGGGTCACCGGGGTATCCTCCACCACGTCGTGAAGCATGGCGGCACAGATGGTGTCCGTGTCCATGCCCAGCTCCAGCAGAATGTAGGAAACCGACAGCGGATGGATGATATAAGGCTGTCCGGAGGAGCGGGTCTGCCCCTCGTGAGCCTTGGCGGCAAATTCGTAGGAGGAGATGATCTTGCTCAGATCATACTGCTTGTCCTCCGCAAGAATTTTCTGGATCAGCATGTC
>NZ_FR894929.1:6214-12280 GCF_000434255.1 Ruminococcus sp. CAG:379
CCGCCGCAGAGTCCCTGCCGCAGGATCCAGTGCGATCAATCCCCGCTCTGCGAAAATATCGCAGCAAATGCGAAATTTACAGTAGTTCAGATCCGACCCGGCACAGGCGGCATACAGCGCTTCCAAGGGCATGTCCTCCTGACCGATGGCATTGTACACCCGGATCAGCTCCTGCCGGGCAGGCAGCATCCTGCCGTAATACGCCCTGGGCAGTGCCTCCTTCCGCCAGTAGGCTTCATAGCTTGCCCGGGCGGCAAAGTATGCGCTCTGTTTGGTGCCGGACAACCGACCGTCCCGGATCCTTGCCCGGATACAGGGCTTGCCGTTCCAGCTGTCCGCCTGGATGGTCAGCAGCAGGTCACAGGCATCCCCCTGTCGGAAGGGCAGGGCATCCGGCTTGCAGAAAAACCAGAATGCGCTGATGTTCACGACTCCGTACCGGAGGGTGATCCGGCTGTGCTGCCCGTTTTTCGTAGAGGTCACCCCAGTGACGGATGCCCCCACCACCGCAAACAGCGGCTCCGGATTCTCCGCACCGAAGGGCGCAAGCACCTCCAGCCCTGCCGCCTGTTTGGGTGTATACAAAGCGGGGGGCAGCAGCAAGGCGGAAAGCTCCGGTACGGGCATAACCGGGAACTGCTCCCTGGCATACTGCTGCACCAGTCGGTCAAATTCCGGCAGATCCGCCGCTGAAAGGGTCATGCCGCCGGCGCCCTTGTGTCCCCCCCAGTGCGTCAGCACCCCGGATGCGGCATGCAGGCACTGGTACACGGAAAAATCCCCGAAGGAACGGGCGGAGCCACGCGCAGTGCCCCCCTCCACGGAAAGCAGGAAACAGGGCTTTCCGAACCGCTCCACCAGCCGGGCGGCAAGTATGCCGATGACTCCGGGATGCCAGCCCTCCCCTGCCAGTACAAGCACCCGGGCGTGAAGCAGAGCCGGCTCCTCCCGGAGCTTCTGGTCGATCTGCTGCATGATGGCGTTTTCCGCAGCCTTCCGCTCCGTGTTCAGCTGATCCAGTTGAGCGGCAAGAGATTCCGCCTCCTGGGGATCATCGCACAGCAGCAGCCGAACCGCCAGGGTAGGAGAGCCGAACCTGCCGGCGGCATTGATCCGGGGTGCCAGCATAAAACCGATGCTGTGAGCATCCAGGGGCTTTTCTGCCAGACCTGCCACCTGGATCAGCGCCAGCAAACCCTCCCGTTCGGTGTTTTGCAGATACTCCAGACCCCGGCGCACCAGGAACCGGTTTTCCCCATCCAGGGGTACGATATCCGCCACCGTACCGATGGCGGCAAGGTCGCCAAACTGCTCCAGCGCCATATCGTAGCCGCCCCCGTCCAGAGCTGCAATCAGCTTCAGGGCAACCCCTGCGCCGCACAGGTTTTTGTAGGGACTGGGACAATCCGCCCGATGGGGATTGACCACCGCCGCCGCCCGGGGCAGGCATTCTCCCGGCTGATGGTGATCCGTTACCACCAGAGTCATGCCCAGCTGGGCGATCAGCTCCGCCTCCGCCAGGGCGGCAATGCCGTTGTCCACGGTGATAATGAGGGAAACCCCCTCCTGTGCCAGCTGCCGGATGGAGGCTTCGTTCATGCCGTAGCCCTCGCTGCGCTCGGGTATGTAAAACCGCACATCCGCCCCCAGACATTCCAGATAAGAGTACAGCATCACCGTGGCGGTGACTCCATCGCAGTCGTAATCCCCGTACACACAGATGGGCTTGCCGGATTCCACCGCTTCGTTGATGACCTCCGCCGCTTCCTGCATATCCCGGATCAAGAAGGGGTCGGACAGCTCATCCGAGCCAAGGAAATCCGCCGCCGCCTGTACCGTGCGGATACCCCTTGCAGCAAGCACCGCCGCACATAAAGGCTCCAGATCACTGCCCTTCGTCAGCGCACCCGCCGCTGCCTCATCCGGCCTGGTAATGCTCCATTTTTTCATATTCCTCTGCAAATCCGCTGCCTGGCAGGGATCCTCTCCTTTTCTGCGGCATCCGCCGCTTATTGCATCATATAATTATAGCATTCTATCCGGCAGATTGCAAGGGCAATGCAGCACAAAGCCAGAGCATATCCGCAAAGGCGATCCCACACAAAATATTATGTCGGTTTTTTAAAAACGGGGCTTTCTTTTTTGCGGAATCCGTAGTATAATAGTATTATATTGTTTCTTCGCAGGCTTGAAGAAGCGGAAATGAAATCGGACGCATTGGGGAGCGTATCGGGTGAGGTAAATTATGCAAACACAGTATTCATTGGGCATCGACGTGGGCTCCACCACGGTAAAAACCGTCGTGATCGACGACGCAAAGCAAATCATCCGTTCCAGATATCAGCGGCATTATTCCCGGATCAAGGAAACCGTTTCCGAACAGCTGGAGCAGATTGCCGGGGAGTACCCGGACAGCCTGTTCACCCTGTGCATCACCGGCTCCGCAGGGCTGGGGCTTGCCAATCATGCAGACCTGCCCTTTGTGCAGGAGGTGCATGCGGCATTCATCGCCGTGAAGGAAGCATATCCGGACACGGACGTGGTGATCGAGCTGGGCGGCGAGGATGCCAAGATCATCTTTCTGACCGGAGGCGTGGAGCAGCGTATGAACGGCTCCTGCGCCGGAGGCACCGGGGCATTCATCGACCAGATGGCAACCCTGCTGGGTGTCACCGCCGACGAGCTGGATCGGCTGGCATTGCAGGCGGAGCAGGTATACCCCATTGCCTCCCGCTGCGGCGTATTTGCAAAATCCGACATTCAGCCCCTGCTGAACCAGGGAGCACGCCGGGAGGATATCTCCGCCAGCATCTTTCAGGCGGTGGTGGATCAGACTGTATCCGGTCTGGCACAGGGCAGACAAATTCAGGGAAAGGTGCTGTTTCTGGGTGGGCCCCTGTCCTTCCAGAAGGGACTCCGAAAGGCGTTTGTGCAGACTTTGGGACTGGACGATGCCCATGCGGTATTCCCGGAAACGGCGCCGGTGTTCGTGGCATACGGCTGCGCCCTGTTCGCCAAGGAAGGCGGCACTCCCATGCGCCTGTCAGACTGCCTGGAAAAGCTGCAGAAGGCACGGGGCGGTGAGCAGCGCATGACCGGCAGACGGCTGTTTGAGGATCGGGCGGAATATGAAGCCTTCATCCAACGGCACAAGCAGCACGACCTGAAGTATGCGGATCTGCACACCTACACCGGGGACGCATACCTGGGAGTGGACGCAGGCTCTACCACCACAAAGCTGGTGCTCATCACCGGCAAGGGAGAGCTGCTGTACTCCCACTATGCCTCCAACCAGGGGCAGCCTCTGGACAAGATCGCCGAAAAGCTCCGGGAGATCTACCGGGAAAAGAACCCTGCCATGCGGATCCGGGCATCCGCCGTTACCGGCTACGGTGAAGAGCTGATGAAGGACGGGCTGGGCATGGATTTCGGCATCGTGGAGACCGTCGCCCACTACCGGGCGGCATCCTACTTCTGTCCGGATGTGGATTTCATCATCGACATCGGGGGGCAGGACATCAAATGCTTCAAGATCAAGAATCACACCATTGACAGCATCATGCTCAACGAGGCATGCTCCTCCGGCTGCGGCTCCTTTATCCAGAGCTTTGCCCAGGCAATGGGATACGATATTGCAGAATTTTCCCAGTTGGGGCTGTTTGCACGGAATCCGGTGGATCTGGGGTCCCGGTGCACTGTGTTCATGAACAGCAGCGTCAAGCAGGCACAGAAGGATGGGGCAACGGTGGAGGATATTTCCGCCGGTCTGTCCGCATCCATCATCAAGAACGCCATTTACAAGGTGATCCGGGCAAAGTCCGTGGAGGAACTGGGGCAAAACATCGTGGTGCAGGGGGGAACCTTCCTGAACGATGCAGTATTGCGCTCCTTTGAGCAGGAGCTGGGCAGAAACGTGATCCGGCCTGCCATTTCCGGACTGATGGGGGCATTCGGCGCCGCCCTGTATGCCATGGAGCATCAGAAAGCGGAGAGCACGCTGATCTCTCCGGAGGCGCTGGCACAGTTCAGCTACACCACCAGGGCGGCAGCCTGCAAGGGCTGTACCGCCCATTGCAGCCTGAGCATCGTGCGCTTCTCCGACGGACATACCTACATTTCCGGCAACCGGTGCGAAAAGGGCGCAGGCAAGGCAAAGGGTACCTCCCTGCCCAGCATGATGACGATCAAATACGACCGGATCCTGCACACCAACGATCCTAAGCCGGCGCATCCCAAGGCAAGGGTGGGGCTGCCCATGGCACTGTCCTTCTATGAGCAGATGCCCTTCTGGCACGCCTTTTTCAACGCCCTGGGATTTGAAACGGTACGGTCGGAGGAAAGCGACAGAAACGTATACTACAAGGGGCAGCATACCATTGCGTCGGATACCATCTGCTATCCGGCAAAGCTGACTCACGGACATATCGAAAGCCTGCTGGAGCAGAAGGTGGATTTTATTTTCTACCCCTGCATGAGCTATAATATTGACGAAGGGGAAAATGACAATCACTACAACTGTCCGGTTGTGGCATATTACCCGGAGCTGCTGAAGGCCAATAATCCAAAGCTCAACAAGCAGAATTTCCGGTTCCCCTATATGGATCTGAATCAACCGAAAAACGTGGCAAGAGTCATGCAGGAGACCCTGGCAGACTACGGCATCACCCGGAAGCAGACCAAAGCGGCAACGGAAGCCGCCTTTGCGGCGCAGAAGCAATACCGGGAATGGGTCATTGCAGAAGGGCAGAGGGTCATTGCCCAGGCACGGGAGGCAGGCAAGCCCATCATCGTGCTGGCAGGCAGACCCTATCACATCGACCCGGAGATCAACCATGGAATCCACAAGCTCATCACCTCCCTGGACATGGCAGTGGTGACGGAGGACTGCGTGGCGCATCTGGGACATGTACAGGATTTGCAGATCCTGAACCAGTGGACCTATCATGCACGGCTGTACCGGGCGGCAGAATATGTGACCACCCAACCGGATATGCAGCTGGTACAGCTGGTATCCTTCGGCTGCGGCATTGACGCCATCACCACCGATGAGGTGCGCTCCATCCTGGAGCGGAAGGGGAAATTCTATACCCAGCTGAAAATAGACGAGATCAACAACCTGGGAGCAGCAAAGATCCGGCTGCGCAGCCTAGTTGCCGCCATGGAACAGACATAAGAGTTCTGGTGCGATACAGTAGGAGGAAGTCCTGATATGGCAGAGCTTGCAAAATTTACAGAAGAAATGAAAAAGACACACACCATTCTGGTGCCCAACATGCTGCCGGTACACTTCAAGCTGTTCATCAGCATGTTCGAGCAGTACGGCTATCATATGGAACTGCTGGAGACCTCCAGCCGAGCCGTGGTGGATGAGGGATTAAAGAACGTGCACAACGATACCTGCTACCCGGCGCTGCTGGTCATCGGTCAGTTTTTGGAGGCGCTGAAAAGCGGCAGATATGATGTGAACCGGGTGGCACTGCTGATTACCCAGACCGGCGGCGGCTGTCGGGCATCCAACTACATCCACCTGCTGCGAAAGGCGGTGGAACGGGAATTCCCCCAGGTGCCGGTGATCTCCTTGAATTTCAGTGGGCTGGAAAAGGATTCCGCATTCAAGGTCACGCCCCCCATGTTCCTGAAGCTGCTGTACGGCGTGCTGTACGGGGATCTGCTGATGTCCCTGTACAACCAGTGCAAACCCTATGAGCTGGAACGGGATGCCACAGACCGGTGCCTTGCCAAGTGGCAGAAACGGCTGGAGGAATCCTTTGCAAACGGCGGATATCTGCACACCGGCAGGAACTACAGGGCGATCCTGGAGGACTTTGCAAAGCTGGAACGCAGCAAGGTGAAGAAGATCCGGGTGGGCATCGTAGGCGAGATCTATGTGAAGTACTCCCCCCTTGCCAACAACGATCTGGAGAAATTCCTGCTGTCGGAGGGCTGTGAACCGGTGGTGCCGGCTCTGCTGGAGTTTGTCATGTACTGTGCGGCAGGCACTGTGGTGGACGCCAAGCTGTACGATCACACCACCAATATGACCCGGCTGTACCGGCTGGGATACAA
>NZ_FR894929.1:12303-22350 GCF_000434255.1 Ruminococcus sp. CAG:379
ATCTACAGCCGCCTCAAGCAGCAGATCCGGATCGTGAAGCAGCACGGGGTATTTGATCCTCCCCACGACTTTGAGGAGGTGCGCCGGGCGGCGGACGAGTACATCAGCCAGGGGGTATCCATGGGCGAGGGCTGGCTGATCCCGGCGGAGATGGCGATGCTGGCGAAATCCGGCACGAAAAACATCATCTGCGCCCAGCCCTTCGGCTGTCTGCCCAATCACATTGTAGCAAAGGGCATGTCCCGTGCCATCAAGCAGAAGCATCCGGACGCCAATATCGTTGCCATTGACTACGATCCGGGGGCAACCCGGGTCAACCAGGAAAACCGGATCAAGCTGATGCTGTCCAATGCGAAACAGGGATGACCTGCATCCTTGCACAGGAGAATACCCTGTGGTATAATCATCTAAGGCAGCACTCCACAGAGCTTGTGCAGCGCTGCCATGAAATGCCGTTGGATCAGAACGGCTCACCTGCATGTACCAAACACATGCATGCGTCCGAGCGGAACAGCTCCGCCGGGCAGCTTTGGAGGTGTTACTTTTGATTTATACAGTTACATTTAACCCATCTCTGGATTATGTGGTGCATGTGCCCCGCTTTTCCGAAGGTATCGTGAACCGAACCGTGCGGGAGCAGCTGTACCCCGGAGGGAAGGGCATCAACGTGTCCCTGATGCTCCGGAATCTGGGCGTGGAGAGCATGGCGCTGGGCTTTGTTGCAGGCAGCACCGGGGAATCCATCACCCGGTTTTTACAGGAAAAGGGCTGCCGGACGGACTTTATCACCCTGCCGGATGGCATGAGCCGGATCAACGTGAAGCTGAAATCCGAGCAGGAAACCGAGATCAACGGACAGGGGCCATACATTACAGAGGATGCGATCCACGCACTGTACGAAAAGCTGGATAAGCTGAAAATCGGAGACGTGCTGGTACTGGGCGGAAGCATCCCCCACACCCTGCCCTCGGATATGTACGAGCGGATCCTGGCACGACTCTACGGCAGAGGAATCTCCACTGCGGTGGATGCCACGGGAGAATTGCTGCTGCGGGTGCTGAAATATCACCCCTTCCTCATCAAACCCAACGAAACCGAACTGGCAGAGCTTTGCTGCCGGGTGCCCCAGTCCGACGAGGAGCTGGTATGCTGCGCCAGGGAATTACAGGCGCAGGGGGCACGGAACGTACTGCTGTCCCTGGCGGAGCGGGGCGGCATGCTGGTAACGGAGCAGGGGGAGATCCACCGGCTCTATGCCCCCTACGGCGAAACCGTCAATTCCGTCGGTGCCGGGGACTCCATGGTCGCCGGCTTCCTGGCAGGATTTATGCAGTGCGGAGATTATTACGAAGCCTTCCGCACGGGCATTGCCGCCGGAAGCGCCACCGCATTCAGTGAGTGGATCGCTGACGAAATGCTGGTGCGTCAGCTGATGCAGAGAATCAAATAAAGGAGCAGAAACACCATGAAATTAGGTATGGTTGGTCTTCCCAACGTGGGAAAAAGTACATTGTTCAACGCCCTGACCAATGCAGGAGCGGAGTCGGCAAATTACCCCTTTTGCACCATCGAGAAGAATGTAGGCATCGTATCTGTGCCGGATGAGCGGCTGGATAAGCTGGCGGAAATGTATCATCCGGAAAAGTTCACCCCGGCAACTCTGGAATTCGTGGACATTGCCGGGCTGGTAAAGGGAGCCTCCAAGGGTGAAGGACTGGGCAACAAGTTCCTGGCAGATATCCGGGAGGTGGATGCCATTGTACATGTGGTACGATGCTTTGAAAATATCGACATCATTCATGTGGACGGAGGAATCAACCCGGCAAGGGACATTGAAACCATCAACCTGGAGCTGATCTTCTCGGACATTGAAATGCTGGAGCGGCGCATCGACCGGGCAAAGAAGGCCTCTAAGGGGGATAAGAAGTACCTGGCAGAGGTGGATTTCCTGGAGCGGCTGAAGGCATTTATGGAGGAGGGACATTCCGCCCGTGCCTTTGATTTTACAGAGGATGAACTGGAAATGCTCAAGTCCACGCCCCTGCTGTCCGCGAAGCCGGTAATCTATGCGGCAAATCTTTGCGAAGCGGATTTTGTGCATAATATCGATACAAATCCGCATTATAAGAAGGTATGCGAAATTGCCGAAGCGGAGCATTCCGCCGTTCTGCCCATCTGCGCACAGATGGAGGCGGAGATCTCGGATATGAGCGACGAGGACAAGAAAATGTTCCTGTCGGAGCTTGGGCTGGAGGTTTCCGGTCTGGGACGGATCATCCAGGAGGGCTATTCCCTGCTGGGGCTGATCTCCTACCTGACCGCCGGTCAGCCGGAGGTACGGGCATGGACCATCAAGAAGGGCACCAAGGCGCCCCAGGCAGCCGGCAAGATCCACACGGATTTTGAAAAGGGCTTCATCCGGGCAGAGGTGGTTTCCTTTGACGATCTGATGGCGTGCGGCACCATGGCTGCCGCCAAGGAAAAGGGACTGGTACGGCTGGAAGGCAAGGATTATGTGATGCAGGACGGAGATATCGTGCTGTTCCGCTTCAACGTATAAACAGCGCATGCATCGGAGCGATCCGGTACGGAATCGCAGGATCACACTGTGGGAAGGAGTGTTCTGATGGAAAACAAATCGCTGGCTCAGGTACGGGAATTGTTCCAGGATGATCGGTTCGCCACCCTCAATGGAGCACAGATCACCGAGATCGGGGATCATTTTGCCAAATGCGAACTGGAACTGGAGAAGCGGCACCGGAATGCCCTGGGGGCTGTCATGGGCGGTGCTACCTTCACGCTGGCGGATTTCGCCTTTGCGGTGGCATCCAACTGGGAAAAGCCAGGCACCGTGTCCCTCAGCAGCAATATCACCTATCTGGGAGGCGTGAAGGGTAGCCGGCTCATTGCCGAAGCCCACAGAGTCAAGGACGGCAGGACAACCTGCTATTACCAGGTCACAGTGACGGATGAGCTTGGCACCCAGGTAGCGGCAGTTACAGTGACAGGCTATCACACAGCATAAACAACCGCATCCGCACCGCTGCGGATGCGGAACATAGGGCAGCATTGCACAAAGCTTGTGGGCGTTGCCAGAAAGGAGTGTCTATCTATGAAAACCTGCGAATTGTTCCGGGATCATACGGTGCTGTCCTTTGAAATCTTTCCGCCCAAGCCCACCTCTCCGGAGGACATCATTTACCGGACTCTGGACGGGCTGTGGGATCTGCACCCGGATTTTATCAGCGTCACCTTCGGCGCAGGCGGCGGTGCCAACAACCAGAAATCCCTGGAGATCGCCTCTGCGGTGAAGCATCAGTACGGCATCGAAAGCGTTGCCCATCTGCCGGGCATCAACCTGACCCGGTCGGAGGTGCTCACCATGCTGGAGCAGATGCAGCAGCAGGGCATCGAAAACATTCTGGCACTGCGGGGGGATGTGCTGCCGGATACCCAGCCCAGGGGTGAATTCCGCCATGCGGACGAGCTGATCTCCTTTATCCGGGAACATGGGGATTTCAACATCCTTGCAGCCTGCTATCCGGAGGGACATACGGAAAGCCTGGATACGGTAACGGATCTGCGGAACCTGAAGCGCAAGGTGGATGCAGGTGCCAACCAGCTGGTGACGCAGCTGTTCCTGGACAACCGGTATTTCTACGAATTCCGGGAAAAGGCGGAGCTGGTGGGGATCCATGTGCCCATCGAAGCCGGGATCATGCCGGTTACCAACAAGAAGCAGATTGAGCGCATGGTGCAACTGTGCGGGGTGCATCTGCCGGAAAAGTTCATGAAGGTCATGAACCGGTATGAGCATCAGCCGGAGGCATTGCAGGACGCAGGCATTGCCTACGCCATTGACCAGATCGTGGATCTGATTACCCAGGGGGTGGACGGGATCCACCTGTACACCATGAACAAGCCCTATGTGGCACGGCGGATCTATGAGGCTGTCCACCGGCTGCTGTATGCGTAAGGAGACACTATGCGACTGGACGGATTCGGACTGTTTGTACGGGATATGGGACGGATGATCCGGTTTTACCGGGATGTGCTGGGCTTTGAGATCCGGGAGGATGAGGATACCAGCAACGTATACCTCATCAAGGACGGCACCCTGTTCCTGCTGTACGGCAGGGATGATTTTGAGCGCATGACCCATCGGCGGTATGAATACATCAAGGGACTGAACGGGCATTCCGAACTGGCTCTGTATGTGGACACCTTCCAGGAGGTGGACGAGCAGTTCCGCCGGGTGGTGGCACTGGGTGCTACGCCGGTACTGGAGCCGGAAACGGAGCCATGGGGACAGCGCACCTGTTATATCGCAGACCCGGAGGGAAACCTCATCGAGATCGGCTCCTTCAACAAGCCCTTTGCACGGTAACACACAAAAAACCCGGAAGGCAGATACCTTCCGGGCTTTGCTTTTGTCATGGTAAGATCAGCTGAACAGACCGAACCGCTTCTTTTCGTAGAAGGGCTTTTCACCGCTGACCAGATCCTTTGCAGAATCGGAAGCCACATCCACCACCTTGACCGCAAGGTCAGTGTATGTGCCAGCCTCTGCCTTGATGGCGGCGAATACTGCTGCACGGTCGTCATCACATTCCACAGCGATCAGATAATGGGGCTGCTCTCCCAGCATCAGCTGCAGGTATGCACGCTTCACACCCTTCTGCTTCTTCAGATACCGACTCAGAGCATCGATCAGCTCCTGGGGCTTTTCAGCCGCAGAAACCGGATTGACCGTCTGCTGAATCTTGGGCTTATCTTCGGATTCCTCTGCCTCGGCAGCCTTTCTTGCCTCAGTCTCCTTGGCAGCACGGATGTAAGCCTCCATTTCCTTTTCCTTCTTCAGGTTGTTCATTGCCATGTCAACCTGGCTGGAAAGACTGGGGGCACCGCCTACCAGCACCTTTCCATCCTGCTGACCCTGCTGCCGGGGCACCTGTCTTGCATGCTGGAACAGATTCTCCAGCTGCTCCCGGGTCAGGCACATATTGTCCCCGAAGGGGTTGATGACAAAGCCCTTGCAGATGGGATTCTGGGAAAAGACCATGGCAAAATCCCGAACAGTCAGAACAGCAACCTGATGCCGGGGCTGCACGGTATTCTTCACCAGCTCGTCCTGGTCGGTAAAGGCAGGAATGAACTTCTCGTTCTTGTCGTTGGTCAGCATCTGGAACGCCACACGGGTGGATACTCTCTCTCCGGGCTTCATAGTCTCGTTGGGGGGCGTCTCCATGATTACGGGCACCAGATAGCGGGCATTGAGCATTTCCTGGAGGAATTTGATCTCATTGACCCGGTTGGTTTCGCTCTTGAACTGGGCAATCGCCTCCAGCAGCTTGGGATTGGTGATCGGTGCGGGGCGGGTAGGCTGCGCCTGCTGTTCAGGCTGCTCCGGCTGCTGCCCCTCCGGGGTCTTCTTTTCTTCTTCTGCCATTGATTTGTCCTCCTGTATATACAGATTGCCTATTGTCGGTACGATTTATCATACGAATACTGTTATTATAGCATACATATCAGCCAATTGCAAGCCGTATCACAGAATTTTCTCAATTCAAAAAGCCCATTTTGTAATCCATTGGGCACAATCCTGCATTGCCAGGTGAAATTCCACATGTTATAATTGTGTTAGCAAACTATAGGCAACACCGCACAAAGATTGTGTGGTAGATGTGCCAACAGATTTTTCGTCAGATTGCATAGAAACGACGCAGGAATACTGGCGTATTGCAAGGAATTTTTGTGTGTGCGATATGACGGAAAATTCGTCAGCAGATGCTACGCATAGCCGACAGGCGGGCTTTGTGCGGTATAAACAAATCATGTTTGGCATGGCACAGGGCATGTGCGGTGCCCATAAAGGAGGAATTGCAATGAAAGGCTTTTTGCGCATGGGACGGAGTCTGCTCCTGACCCTGACTCTGCTGGCGGCATGGATGCTGCCCCTGTTCGGAGACGCTGCACTGCCCGCAGCCGCAACATCCGTGGATTATCCGGTACAGCTAATGCATATTGCCGCCAAGGACAACAGCTCCGTGCTCACTGCCGGCGGTACGGGGGACGGCGCTGCCGTACTGCCCAAGGCACCGGGCAAGGATCTGACCCCCTCCTGGCGGTTCGACCGGGTGGGGAAGGATTCGGTGGGCACCTTCTTCAAGCTGGTGAATGCAGCATCCGGCAGGCTGCTGACCCCCGCCGGGTATCAGGTCAGCGCCGGCACCAGCGTGATCCTGTATGGCAGCGAGTCTGCCAAGTCCCAGCACTGGTATGTGATCCCGGTACAGCAGGATCGGCTGGGAAATGACCTGTATTACAAGATCGTGAATTATTCGGACACCTCCCTGGCGCTGACCCAGGGTGCCTCGGGCATGTCTCTGGCATCCTACACGGGAGCGGACAATCAGCTGTTCCTGCTGAACGCAGACGGTCTCCAGGGCTTTGCAGGCTACTGCCAGGACGACAACACCGGAAAGGTAAAGGCGGCAGACATCGGCGGTCTGTTCGGAGAAGTGGTGGAGGTGTCCACCTTTGCGGATCTGAAAAAGTATGCCACCGCCGACGAACCCTACACCATTGTAGTGACCGCAGACCTGAAGGTCACCTCCCTCCAGAAGGACTCCTCTGGCAGGTACTACTGCCCGGACGGCAGAATCTATGTACACAGCAACAAAACCATCATCGGCAGCTACAACGCCCATACCCTGTATAACGTGCAGTTCTGCACCGCCACGAAAAATGGCGTAGGCAATAACATTATCATCAAGAATTTTGATTTGCAGCACGATGCAGAATCCAACGGCAACGATTCCATCGTGGTGTATTTCGGCTCCGGTCAGAATCTCTGGGTGGATCACTGCACCTTTACAGGCCATGCAGCCGTGAACACCGCCTCCACCGGTCTGGAGGACTGGGACAAATTCCTTGCCTGCTGCTATGATGCGGACTATTGCTCCGTATCCGACAGCAGTTTCGGACTCCATGAATACGGACTGATCTTGGGGTATCCGGCGGACGATGAAAACTCCTACAAAACCTACAACAATTTTCCCCGCATGTCCCTGCTGGGCAACCGGTTCACCAACACCATTACCCGGGGGCCCGGACTGATGCGGTACGGCTACTTCCACTCCATGAACAACTATGTAAACACCTTCAGCATGGCGTACACCGTACACACCGCCTGCAAGATCTATGCGGAAAACTGCTACTATGACGGAGGCTCCATCAAGGGCAACGTGATCTGTGACTGGAACTCGGTGACGTATCCCGGCTCCTATGCAGAATCCGGCTCCAAATTCGTCAACTGCAAGCGCACCACCATTGAGGGGCAGGCACAGAACTGCACCTGGCGACCCAACAAGAACTACAGCTATGTAACCCTGTCTGCCGACCAGGCAAAGACCTACTGCGAAAGCTATACCGGCTGTCAGACCTCCAAAAACAATATGATGTACCTCCGGTACGGCACCAAGGGCATTCCCAGTGCCAGGTATACGGAATCTCCCAGCGCCCCTACGGCGGCATCCTTCCCGGAGGGAGCTGCATACCGGATCAAGAACGTAAACTCCGGCCTGTATATGCAGGTAGCAGGGGGCAAGGCAGAAAACGGTGCCAATGTACAGCAATGGGGCACGGACGGCACCTTCGTGCATGACGTATGGAAGCTGTACAGTGCCGGAGACGGCTATTATTACATTGTATCCGCCCTTGGGGACGGAGCATCCTTTGTACTGGATGTGGCCGGAAAGAAGGCTGACAACGGTACCAACCTGGATATCTATCAATACAACGGCGGCACCAATCAGCAGTTTATGTTCACCGCCAATGGAAACGGCAGCTATAAGCTCCGCACCCGGATCAGCGGGGATGCCTCCGCAGTGGAGGTTGCCAACGGGGATACCGGATCCGGCGCCAATGTGCAGCAGTGGCAGATCAACGGCGCTGCCTGCCAGGACTGGATTCTGGAGGAGGCAGCGGATCCGGGCTGCAAGATGGATGTCAGCCTGATCTACGGCTTTGAAAATGAGAACTCCGGACAGATGATGGAAATCGCCAACGCCTCCATGCAGGATGGGGCAAACGTACAGCAGTATCCCTCCAACGGGCTGGATTGCCAGAAGTGGGTACTGACAGCCTACGGCTCCGGGAATCTGTACTACATCCGCTCCGCCCGGGATGACAGCTTTGCGCTCCGGGCAGAAAGCGGCGAAAACGGCGGCAATCTGAGCATTGCGCCCTTTACTGCGGGAAATGATTCCCAGTTGTTCCGGTTCGTGAAGAATCTGAACAGCTCCTACAGCATTCTGACTCACGCTTCCGCAGAAGCATGCCTGGTGGAGACCGGGTATGCTTCCAAGGAGAATGGCGCCAATGTACAGCAGTGGGAAAACACCTCCAGCAGCTGTCAGCGGTGGCTGCTGCATACAGAGGCTAAACCCATCCGGGGAGACGTGAACCGGGACGGCAGCCTGTCCGTGGCAGATCTGGTGCTGGTACAGCGGTGGCTCACCAGAGTACCGGATACGACCCTGGCGGACTGGAAGGCGGCAGATCTCACCGGGGACAGTATACTCACCGGTGCAGACCTTGTACTGCTGCGGCAGGCACTGCGGGCAGCATGATTCCCTTAAGCGGCTTCTGTTCAGAAGCCGCTTTTTGTGGCATATATTGCTTTTTTCAACATCACGTGCTATAATAGGCGTATGAAGGAGGCTGAGATATGAACACAAGAAAGCTCTTATCCGGTGCGGCAGCCCTTGCCCTGCTGTGTTCCATCGGAGGCTGTGGGCAGAATGAGTCGGAGCAGACCCATGCGGAGGTGCAGCAGAACTCCGGTACATCTGATATCTCCGCAACGGATGCGCCTGTCAGCACGGAGCCTGTTGGGACGGCGTATACAGCATCTGTTACCACAACGTCCGTTCCCGGTACCCAGCCCCAATTCTGCGTGACCACAAATCCGCCTGTTTCAACATGCGAACCCCAGGGCAATTCCCACACGGAGCAGGCACAGACAAATCCGGATCCGTCTGCAAACTGGCAGGAGGCTCTGGCGGCGGAAATTGAGACCTGGGGCGGGGAGACATTCTGCACCGGACTTGGCTCTACCACCTTCCGGGGTACGACATATGGATTCACGAAAAGAGCGGTTTCGGAAACCACATATGAGTACATTTTCTTTTCGGTAGATCCGGACAATCGGGGAAGCATTTTGAACAGATGGACTGCAAGCCGTCCAAAAGACTCATTATACTGGTTTTATTCCATGTATGCCTGCAACGGCAGGTTTTATCTGTATTCCAAAGTGCATGTTGAAAAATATGGAGATGCGGTACATGCCATAGATCTCTATGACACATCCGGCACGCTGATTCAATCCTGCACCCTGCCCCAGTTCAGCTCCTGGCATGACCAGGTGCCGGACGATGGAGGCGGATTGCCCAGCGATTTTATCACCGTATGCGGCAACGGCAGCATTCTGATCCGGCAGTATAAAACCACGGATGCTTACGACCGGCTGCACTTTTATTATCTGCTTGATCTGGAAACCGGCAAAAAAACCGCTCTGCCGCCCCCCTATGAAGGGGCATTCGGGTTCTTGCAGTATAATAATCCCATCTACCCTCTGGAGGTGGACGGGGTGTATCAGAACAAGCTGTACGTCACCTGTATTGATGATTATGAGCAGAAAACAGGGTACTGGTATGATCTGAACGCCGGGGTGTGGCACGCTCTGGATGTGGATCTGAACGATTCTGCCAATTATGCCTATTCTGTCAATTACGCCATCGGCAGGTTCTTGTTTACCAAGGGACGGGTCTATGATATGAAAACGGATCAGTTTCTGTCCGGTCTTCCGGAGGGCGCAGCGCCCCTTGATCCCAACAAGCTGCTGGATCCGAACCGCACTCTGACCGTGAACGACACAGGCGTATACTTGCAGCAGGACGATGGCTCCAACACAGCCATCCTGGAGTGGGATTAGCACCCCATAGATTTGCGTACAAACACAGCAGCCCGGCAGGAAATCCTGCC
>NZ_FR894929.1:22410-38160 GCF_000434255.1 Ruminococcus sp. CAG:379
GGGCTGAATGAATCAGTGGGAGTGTTCCCCCTTCTGAGGATCCTGCTCCGTGCCGTTTTCCTGCCGGCTGTCCTCCTCATGCCGGCTGCGGTCGGTAAACATGCCGCAGCAGACAATGGTAAGGACACCGCCGATCAGGAATGCCGCCACCAGGATCAACAGCAGACTGGCTGTCATGGATCACACCTCCCGGCGCACGAAACCATCCCATGCGGTCAGCAGGAAGATGAACAGATGCACACCCAGAACACACAGGGCAAAGCCCACTGTCTGTCCCATAAAGGCGGAATTTCCCTGGGAAATAGCGATCAGATCCGTGTTGGAGAAGATCAGGAACCGTGCCCAGTCCAGACGGAAGGCACTGAGAATGGTGACGATCAGACTGCCGCCCAGCATGGCTCCCATACCGATGCCCACGGACAGCGCCGTATTCCGCACCAGGGAGGAGATCGCAAAGGCAAGGCTGGACATCACCAGAATGTTCACACTGCTGAGCATATAATTGCGCAGGATGTATACAAATCCGGGCATGCTCTTCACAGTACCGGAGGAAACGTAAAAATACTGTGCCCCCAGGTTATCCGTGCCAAACAGGAGCATGGATCCAAGGCCGGAAAGCAGGTAGGTCAGCAGCAGCATGCAATAGCCGAAGGTAATGGCGGTCACATACTTTGCCGCAAGGATCTTCCAGCGCTTTGCCGGATTGATCAGCAGGAACTTGATGGTGCCCTGGGAAAATTCAGAGGAAACGATGGCACCGCAGACCATGATCATCAATATGCCGACAAAGGTCAGCACCCGGTAGGAATCGCTGAACACAGTCCAGAAATTCAAGGTCCCGGAGTAGAACCAGCCAGTATTTTCGGACACATCAAAAGTAATGTTGTGATCCAGCCGATAGGTATACAGCTGCACATTATCCTTCAGCTTCTGGTATTTGTTTGCATCCACGCTGACGCCGCTTTCCTTCTGCTGCTCCATGGACGCAAGCTCTGCCTTGGCTGTGGACAGCTGTGCCGCCAGCCGGTATGTGGCATCCTCCCGATCCGGCTTCAGATTGTGGTCGATGCAGTACTGGTACAGCCAGCTGTCCTCCTCTGTTTCCCCCGGAGCGGCATCCAGCATGTACTGAAAGTATGCCTTCCAGTCCTCGTTGATGATAGCTGTTTTCAGAGATTCCGCAACGGCTGCATCCTGCACCTCGTGAAAAACAGCGGTGACAGCCGTCCTGCGCCAGTCGTACTGGAAGATCTCATGATCCAGGCAGAACTGGTATTCGGCAACGTCAGCCTCCCAGCCTTCATACTTGGTCTCCTTGGCATAGGTCAGATTGCTGTTGAGCTGTTCCTTGCAATCCTGTTCGGACATCTCGTAACGGTTATTCTTCACTTGATATTCTGCAATCTTGGAAACGCCGAAATAGCCTACACACACCACCAGGATCAGAATCAGCATGATCCAGGTGCTTACCTTCTTTAATATCTTGATATACTCGTTTTGTACAAGTCGGATAAACTTACCCAATTTGCGCACCCCCGTTCTCCTGTGTCATGGCGATAAATACATCCTCCAGCCGCTTGGTCTGCTCCGGCACACAGGTCATGACCCGAATCTGCCGGGATACCAGGGTCTCGATCACATCGCCGATGATCTCGTCCGCTCTGTCTGTTTCGATCCGCAGCACCAGGGAATCCTCCGCAGCCTGCTTTGCCTGCTCCGGCAATTGAGTCAGAGCCTGTACCGCAGCGGCAGGATCACTGACCTTTAAGGTGTACCGGATGGTGGTATCCTGTGCCGCAGAGATCATATCCTCCGTGGTTTGGACATCCAGGATCCTGCCCCCAACGATGATGCCAACCCGGTCGCACATCATTTCCATTTCCGACATCAGGTGACTGGAAACCAATACTGCAATGTTCTCCTTGTGGGCAAGGTTTTTCAGAATGTCACGCAGCTCCTTGATGCCTGCCGGATCCAATCCGTTGGTGGGTTCGTCCAGAATCAGGAGCTTGGGTCGGTGGAGCAGCGCCTGCGCCACCCCAAGCCGCTGCCGCATGCCCAGAGAGTACTTGCCGACCTTGTCGTTGATCCGGTTGGACAGCCCCACCAGCTCCACTACCTCGTCAATGCGCTTTTCGTCCACGCCGGTGCGCATCCGGGCATACTGCCGCAGATTCTCCCTGCCGGTCATGTACTTGTAAAGCTCCGGGTTTTCTACGATGCCTCCCACGCACGCCATGGCATCCTCAAAGTGCTTGGTGATGCTGTGACCGTGGATCTGTACATCGCCCTCATCCAGCCGCAGCAGTCCCACAACAATCTTGATGGTGGTGGTCTTTCCGGCACCGTTTGGACCAAGGAAGCCGAACACCTCCCCGGCGTAAACCTCCATGCAAATATCATGCAGGATCTGCCGCTTGCCGAAATATTTATTCAGGTGGTCAATTTTCAGTGCAACCTCCATTACGCTTCTCCTCCTTCCCCGGAAACGATGACGGTGCTGCCATTCTCCCAGCCAAGGCTGTCCAGATAGATGATCTTCCAGTCCCCATCCACCAACTGGTAGGTGAATTCATAACTTACAGTAACAGTGGTGGACATCAGATCGGAAGAACGCTTCTGTTCCTTGCCCTGAGGTATGGCTACGTCTTCCTGGTACATGTACATATTCCCGCCTGCAATATCCTGCATGGCATTGGGATACGCAGGAGAAAACCAACAGGGATCTCCTACATACTGCACCACACAGTCAAAGGACATGATCACCTGGGCAGTGTTGACCCCGCACTTGGTCACGGAGCAGTCCGCATTGTTCACGGCGGCAGTCATTTTGGTGATATATCCGTACACCTCTCCGGAATCCTTCAGATAGCTGTTGTAGCCGGCTTCCACCTCGCTGCGGTTCATGCCGTAATAGTAAAAGCTCTGGCTCTGGGCGGATTCAACGTCCTTCCAGTTTTCGTTCAGCAGCTTGGTCAGATCATCCTGGATGCTCTTGACGTAATCCGGCTGCTTTGCAAGCTCCTCCAGGCTCCGGTACTTCTCCGGGGTCACGTTCAGCTCACACAGCTTCTGCATGTAGTCCGCCGCCATATCCTTAAGCAGGGGCTTTGTCTTTTTGAACTGCAGGGTATCACTGATTACATAGATCACGAAGCCCACAAGCAGCACCCCTGCCAGAACCAGGCCACGGTTGATGCGTTTGTACACGTTTTTCATGTTCCCTCTCCTCCAAATGTATTAGGTGTATTAGCTTCATTAATACTCTTGTTGTATTATACACCCTAGTACACTTGTTGTCAACTGTTTTCGCAAAAAAAATGACCCCATTTGCACTTTTGGCAAAATACACGGCAGACTGCATTAAATGCGGCAGAAAACTGTGCGATTTGTATGAGTGATTCCGCAAATTCGGTTGACTTTTCCGCCGGGCTGTGCTATACTGAGGTGTAGTATATAATGTATGAGATGCATCATGATGACATACAGGAGGGATCATACAATGAAACAGATTTTCTTTTGCCCGGATCAGTGGCGCATGGACGCAACAGTCCCCACCGGCGTTGCAGCCATTACAGAGGTAACGGGCTTTGACGGCAAAACCACGGAAGCATGGCAGCTGGGCAATTGGCAGTACGACTGGAGCACCATTCGCACGGATATCGTCCTGGAACCCGGCGAGGAATACACGTTTGTGTTCTGGCTCAACGGGGGCGAAAACGACCAGTGTGATGAGGTATGCAATCTGGAGGTCTTCGGTGAAGGTCAGTGGGAGGAACGGCAGACCTTTAGGCTGAACCGTGGCTTCATCAAGCCTTTGAAGTATAAAAACGGCTGGTATCTGATGGCGGTGCCCTTTACGGCACCTGCTGCGGACAAAGTGACTCTCCGGTTCAATGCCATGCGGGCTGTGACCACCATCGCCCCGGCAGAGGAACCGGCACAGTATGAAGAACTGATCAGTGATCCGGAAAATTACGACCAGGCGCAGCGTTCCAATGTAGTGTTTGAAAACGGCTGGCCGGAACCCGGCGAACAGCCTGTTCTGCACTTTGAAGTGAACAATTCTGATGTATCCATCACAAAGGCTCAGCTGAAAAAAGCAGCGCTGGTGGCAGGCGGTGCAGTGGCAGGGGCATTGATCCTGCGCAGGATCTTCCGGAAGAAGCCCTGATCACATCTCGGATGAATCCCCGGGCGCTCCGGCGTTGCGGGGATTTTTGCTTTTATCATATAAATTCTCATATGATAAACATGCGTAATTTGCAGTACGCATGGGCAGGATAGGGTGTTAAAATGTTCACATGCATAGTATTTTTTCACGATCTATGCGACAAAAAGGCGAATCCAGGCTCATTTCAGCAAAATTCAGTATATCATTCGTCATATTGCACCGAATTTTCTCGATGTTTTATGAAATACGCCTGGTTTTTTGTGCATTATGTACAAAACCGCCCCAAACTATGCGACATGTTATGCTCGACGGCTGCGTGGGCATCGTCTGAATCAGAAAGGAGAAATCGTATGAAAATCAAGGTTTGTATCGGAAGTTCCTGTCATCTGAAGGGCTCCCGCCAGGTGGTGGAGCAGCTGCAGGCGCTGATTGCGCAAAAAAAGCTGGAGGATCAGATCGAGCTGGCGGGCACCTTCTGCATGAACAACTGTCAGAACGGGGTCTGTGTGTCCTGCGATGACCAGATCTATTCCCTGACCCCGGATACGGTGGATCAGTTTTTCAACAATGAGGTACTGACCAAGCTATAAGACACATCACAGTCTGTAAGGAGGGACAACCATGTCCGAATTTCTGAAGCTACGCAAAACAAACTGTAAAAATTGCTATAAATGTATCCGGCACTGTCCGGTCAAGTCCATCCGCTTTTCCGGCAACCAGGCGCACATCGTGGGCAACGAATGCATCCTGTGCGGTCAGTGCTTTGTAGTCTGTCCCCAGAACGCCAAGGAGATCGCCGATGCTACGGAGGCGGTAAAGGTGCTGCTGGAGGGCGAGGAGCCGGTAGTAGCAAGCATCGCCCCCTCCTTCATCGCCAATTACGGGGTAGGCATCGAAGCCATGGAACAGGCGCTGCGGCAGCTGGGCTTTGCCGCTGCGGAGGAAACAGCCATCGGTGCCACCTATGTGAACCGGATGTACGAGGACATTCTCCGGAACCGGAAGCCGGATGTGCTGATCTCCTCCTGCTGCCACTCGGTGAATCTGCTGATCCAGAAGTACTTTCCCCAGGCACTGCCCTATCTGGCGGATGTGATCTCCCCCATGCAGGCGCACAGCGTGGATATCCGCCGCCGGATGCCCAATGCCCATGTGGTATTCATCGGCCCCTGCCTGTCCAAGAAGGATGAGGCGGATCACTACACTGGCTATGTGGACGAGGTTATGACCTTCGAGGAGCTGACCCGGATGCTGGAGGAAGCAAACATCCAGCTGGAGCAGAATGTTGACCACAATTCCCAGAGCCGAACCCGGCTGTTCCCCACCTCCGGAGGCATTCTCAAGACCATGGAGAAGATACCGGGCTATCAGTATATTTCCGTGGACGGCATTGAAAACTGTATTGCCGCTTTGCACGACCTGGAGCAGGGCGGACTGAACAACTGCTTTATTGAAATGTCCGCCTGCGCCGGCAGCTGCATCGGCGGACCGGTCATGGAAAAATACCACCGGACCCCCATCCGGGACTATGCGGCAGTGGACGCTTACGCCGGCAGTGAGGACTTCCCCATTGAAACCCTGCCCCAGGAACGGATCCACAAAGAGATGGAAGCCATCAACCGGAAGCTGCCTCAGCCCACGGAAACCGAGATCTTCACCATTCTCCGGCAGATGGGCAAGAACAAGCCCTCTGACGAGCTGAACTGCGGCTCCTGCGGCTATAATACCTGCCGGGAAAAGGCAATTGCCATTTACCAGGGCAAGGCGGATCTGACCATGTGCCTGCCCTATCTGAAGGATCGGGCGGAGAATTTCTCCGACCATATCATCAACAACACCTCCAACGGCATTCTGGTGCTGAATGAATCCCTGGAGGTACAGCAGATCAACCAAACTGCCTGTGAGATTCTGAACGTGCGGCATCCCAGCGATGTACTGGGAGAACAGGTGATCCGGATCCGGGATCCGAAGGATTTCCTGGACGTAAAGAACGGCGGCGCCACCATCCGGGATCGGCGCACCTATCTGGCGGAATACAATAAGTATGTGGACGAGACGATTCTGTATGACGCTTCCTATCGGGTGCTGATGTGCATGATGCGGGATGTAACAGAGGAGGAGCGGCAGCGCCGCACCAAGGAATCCATCCGGCAGCAGACCATTGAAACCGCCGACAAGGTGGTAGACAAGCAGATGCGCATCGTACAGGAGATCGCCTCCCTGCTGGGTGAAACCGCAGCGGAGACCAAGATCGCACTGACCAAGCTCAAGGGGGCGATCTCGGATGAATAATTTCTGTGCGGATATCGGCTACCGGAGTGTGAACAAATTCGGGGAGCAGCTTTGCGGCGACCATGTGGATGTGATCTCTCCGGACGATCACTCCACGGTTATCGTACTGGCGGACGGCCTGGGCAGCGGCGTGAAGGCAAGCATCCTCTCCACCCTGACTGCCAAGATCATTTCCACCATGATGGCGGAGAATATGAAGATCGAGGACTGTGTGGCAACCATCGCAGCTACCCTGCCGGTGTGTGCTGTCCGGGGGGTAGCATACTCCACCTTTACCATCATCCGTCTGGTGGAAAATGAGGAAGCGGAGATCATCCAGTACGACAACCCGATGGTGATCCTGTTTCGGGATGGCAAATACCAGGATATCCCCTCCACCCAGATGCAGATCGACGGCAAAACCATTTACCGTTCCCGGATCAAGCTCCAGGAGCAGGATATTTTCATCGCCATGAGCGATGGTGCCATTCACGCCGGGGTGGGCATGACCTTGAATTTCGGCTGGCAGCGGGAGGACATTATCTCCTATATGGAGACCTTTGCAGAGGTGGGCTTTACCGCCAAGACTCTGACCACCATTCTGCTGGATGAATGCGTCCGGCTCTACGGAGGCAAGCCCGGGGACGATACCACCGTCTGCACCATCCGGATCCGGAAACGGCAGCCGGTGAATCTCATCATCGGCCCCCCTGCCAACCGGGAGGACTGCAACAAAATGATGTCCCTGTTCTTCTCCAAGGAGGGCAAGCACATTGTCTGCGGCGGCACCACTTCCAACATTGCGGCAAAGTTCCTGCGCAAGAAGCTGATCCCGGCGCTGGATTTCCCGGATCCGGAGATCCCCCCCATTGCAAAAATCGAAGGCGTGGATCTGGTGACGGAGGGTATTATCACCATCAACCGGGTGCTGTCCTATGCGAAAAATTATCTGGAGGACAACGAGTCCTACGCCAAGTGGAGCTGTCAGAAGGATGGAGCGTCCCTGATCGCCCGGATGCTCTTTGAGGAGGCCACGGACATTAACTTTTTCGTGGGTCGGGCGGTGAATCCGGCGCATCAGAACCCGAATCTGCCCATCCAGTTCCACATTAAGATGCAGATGGTCAACGAGCTGGCGGAATGCCTGAAGAAAATGGGCAAGCAGATCAAGGTCAGCTACTTCTGAAAAATTGCAAAAAATGCTTGACAAGCACATTTTCCTGTGCTATAATAATTATTGTTCTGTGGCAGATATGCCCGGATAATCGTATTCTAAAGACAGCTGGTGGCTTTGCCGTAAATCCAGCCGAGGAGTGCACGTCAAGATAAATTGACTGTCCCTTCTCGTGTACACGGGAAGGGATTTTTGTGTTCTTCTGATACGATTTACATCACTATCGGAGGTGAAACAAAACATGGCAAGTGAAAAGGTTTTGGAAGCAAAGAAGGCGAAGGTCGTAAAGCTGACCGAGCAGCTCCAGAGTGCAGTTTCCTGCGTATTCGTGGACTATAAGGGTATCACAGTAGAGCAGGACACCAAGCTCAGAAAGGAACTGCGTGAGGCTGGAGTTCACTACTCCGTAGAAAAGAACACCATGCTCCGCTTTGCACTCCACAACATCGGCATGAACGACTTCGACGGTATCCTCGAAGGCACCACTGCCGTTGCAATTTCCAACGACGATCAGACTGCTCCCGCACGGATTCTGGGCAAGTTCGCCGAGACTCAGGATGACAAGTTCAACCTGAAGGCAGGCTTCGTTGAGGGCGTTGCTTACGACCAGGCTGGGGTAATGGCTCTGTCCAAGATCCCGTCCAAGGATGTACTGCTTGCACAGCTGGTTGGCTCCCTGCAGGGTCCGATCCAGAAGCTCGCTGCTACTGTTAAGGCTGTTGCTGACAGCAAGTCCGATGACGCTGCTTAATAGCAGGTCAAACACTACAATATCATAAATAAAAGGAGATTATTATCATGGCTTCTGAAAAGATTTTGAAATTCGTTGAAGACATCAAGGGCATGACCGTTATGGAACTGTCCGAGCTGGTTGACGCTATTCAGGAAGAATTCGGCGTAACTGCTGCAATCGCTGCTGCTCCGGCTGCAGGTGCAGGCGCAGCTGCTGCTGAGGAAAAGACAGAATTCGACGTAGTTCTGGCATCCTTTGGCGACAGCAAGATGGGCGTTATCAAGGCTGTTAAGGAGATCCTGGGCCTTGGTCTGAAGGAAGCAAAGGAAGTTGTTGAGAGCGCTCCCAAGACCCTGAAGGAAGGCGCTTCCAAGGCTGACGCTGAGGAGATCAAGACCAAGCTGGAGGCTGCTGGTGCAACCGTAGAGTTGAAGTAAGATTTCCCTTACCAATGCTGCAAAGCAGCGCTTATGCAAATGCGTAAGCGCTGCTTTTTGTTTGCACACACAAACGCCGCACAGAGAATCTGTGCGCGCCGCACAGAGAATCTGTGCGGCGTTTTTTCATGCTTGCAGAGTTTCGGGGAAAATCACCGTAAAGGTGGAACCCTCTCCGGGCTTGGAGGATACCTGTACCTGGGCATTGTGGTATGCAGCACCGTGCTTGACGATGGACAGGCCCAGACCGGTTCCCCCGATGGCACGGGAGTGACTCTTGTCCACCCGGTAGAACCGCTCGAAGATCCGACTCTGATCCTCCTGGGGAATGCCGATGCCCGTATCCTGCACCATCAGGATGCCCTCCTTGCCGGCAGTCAGCACGGACACAGTAACAGTGCCCTGCTCCTTGTTGTACTTGACCGCATTGTCGCACAGGTTGTAGATTATTTCCTCCAGCATGCTGTACACGCCGTTGACGGTCACATGGGTACCTGCCAGGGAGAAAGCAACCTGCTTTTTCTCCGCCGTTACCCGCAGCCGGGCAATAACCTCCTCCGCCAGGTCGTACAGATCCACCGGCTCCTTTGGCTCGGCAATCCCGTTCTCGTCCATCCGGGACAGCCGCAGGGTATCGTTCACCAGGGCAATCATCCGGGCGGATTCCCGGTAAATATCTCCGGCAAATTTCTTCACGTCCTTCGGCTCAATCACATCTTGCACCAGCATACCGGCAATGGCGTGGATGGCGGTCAGAGGCGTCTTCATCTCGTGGGATACGTTGGAGGTAAATTCCCGGCGAAGCTGCTCCCGATGCTCCTGCTCGGTCACATCCAGCAGCAGCACCATAATGCCGGTCACCGCATCCTGCTCCTGTACGGGGCTTGCCAGCATCCGATAGCTGCGCTGCCCCAGGGACAGAAGCTGCTCCGCCGGCTGTCCGGCAAGTGCCTGCTCCACCGCCATGCGGAAGGGCTCACTGCGATTGAATTCGTAAATATTCCGGGTGTCGGAGGGTTCCGGAACCCCGAAGATCTCCAGAGCTGCCGCATTCCAGCTGAGCACCTCGCAGTGGCTGTCCGCCACCAGCAATCCTTCCCGCATGTGGGCGGTCAGCTGGCGGAATTCCTCCTGCTGCTTTTTCAGTGTCCGCATCTGCCGGGCGATCTCCTGGTTCTGGGTGTGGATCTTGTACAGCAACGGGGCAATCTCCTCATAGTCTGCATCCGTATCCGGATGCTCCGGATCAATGGCGTTGATGGGCTTGACGATCCGCTTGACCACGGCGGAAGACAGCGCCGCCGACAGGATCATCACGCACAGCAGCACAATCACCACCGGTGTGGCAAGTCCCATCAATACCGTCAGCACCGTGTACTGAGTCTGGGATACCCGAAGCACGCTGCCGTCCTCCAGCCGCTGTGCATAGTAAATGGTCTTTTCCGCCAGGGTGGAGGAATACCGGGTGGCTTCCCCGACACCGTCTGACTTAGCTTCGATGAACTCCTCCCGGTCACTGTGGTTTTCCATCCGGGACTGATCCGCCTGGTTGTCGTACAGCACCGTGCCGGCGGCAGTGATCCAGGTAACACGCTCCGACGCCTGGAAGCCCTCAAAATACTCCACGCCTGCCGCTTCCACGCCCCGGGCAATGCTGGTTGCCTGCTGATGCAGCTCCTCGTTGGCACGCTTGTCAAAATACCCGTACAGCACGTCCATGATCAGCACGGTGCATGCCAGCAGGGAAAGCACCGACACCAGCAGCATGCCCTTGAAAATGCTTCGTTTCATACGCTGCTCCTTATCTTATAGCCTACGCCCCGGATGGTTTCGATCAGGTTTCCGTACTCCACCAGCTTCACCCGCAGGGTTCGGATATGTACGTCCAGAGTCCGGTTCTCCCGTTCGGAGCCATACCCCCACACCCGGCCGAAAATCTGTTCCCGGGTGCAGACCTGATCCTGGTGGGCAAGCAGATAGCAGAGGATCTCGTACTCCTTCATGGTCAGGCGCACCTCCTCCCCATCCGCCGTCACCGTATGGTACACCGGACTGACAGTAAGCCCGCCGATCCGGTATTCCCGGGGCTGCTCCTCCCCGGATGCCTCCTGGGCAGTCAGAGACAGCCGCCGCTCCCACGCCTTCACCCGGGACAGCAGCTCCATGATCTCAAAGGGCTTGGGAATGTAATCGTCCGCTCCCCCGTCCAGACCGCAGATCTTGTCGTAGCCCGTACCCTTGGCGGACAGGATGATTACCGGGGTCAGCTTGGTCTCCCGGCGAAGCCGCAGGTTTTTCAGCACGGTCAGTCCATCCTCCTCCGGCAGCATCACATCCAGCAGGATCAGATCCGGCACACGGCTGCGCACCGCTGCGTAAAATGCGGAGGGGCGTTCAAAGCCCTGGGCTTCCAGATCCGTCTGCTGCCGCAGGGCGTACAGCACCAGATCCCGGATCACCTGGTCATCCTCCAGCATGTAGATCAGCACAGTCCTCACTCCTTCCCGGAATGGGCGCCGGTCTGTGCAAAAATCACCCAATCCGCAATATTCACCGCATGGTCAGCGATCCGCTCCAGATATTTGGAGATCATCAGAATATCCAGGCACACGCTGCTGTCCCCGTCCTGCCGCAAGGCCTTTGCAAGCTCCTCCTTCATACGGCTGAAATATTCATCCACCGTATCGTCCGCTGCAATCACATGCTTTGCCAGGGCAAAGTCCATGCGCACAAAGGCATCCACACTGTCGGTGACCATTGCCACCGCCGCATCCGCCAACTGCTGCATGGGCAGCCGGTGCATCAGCTCCGTGTCCTGTACATACCGGGAAATATCCGCAATGTCGTATGCCTGATCCCCGATCCGCTGCAGATCGTAGATCATTTTCATGGCTGCGGAGATCACCCGCAGATCCTTCGCCACCGGCTGCTGATGCAGCAGCAGCTTCATACACTGGTTTTCCACCTGCCGCTCCATCTGGTCGATCTCCTCTTTCAGAAACCCCGCCTTTTCATAGGTGTTCTTTATGTTCTGAAGCTGTTGAAATGCCTCCTCGCTGTCGTCCAGGGTATACACCTGATCGCTGCTGAGCATATTCTGCATGGTCACTGTAATCGCTGTTTCACACAGGGAGCTCATCCGGATCATATCCAGCTTCAGCTGCCGCAGCTGCTCGTCAAACCGATTTCTCATACCTGCTCCTCCTTATCCGAACCGTCCGGTAATGTAATCCTCCGTGCGCTTGTCCTTGGGCATGGAGAAGATCTGATCCGTCACACCAAATTCCACCACCTCACCCAGAAGGAAAAAGGCGGTCTTGTCCGAGATACGGGTAGCCTGCTGCATATTATGGGTCACCATAACAATAGTATAATCCTTTTTCAACTCCGTTGCAAGGTCTTCGATTTTCAAAGTTGAGATGGGATCCAATGCACTGGTAGGCTCATCCATCAGCAATACCTCCGGCTTCACTGCCAGCGCTCTGGCGATGCAGAGCCGCTGCTGCTGACCACCGGACAGGCCAAACGCTGACTTCCGCAGCCGGTCCTTCACCTCGTCCCAGATGGCGGCGCTCCGCAGGGACTGCTCCACCAGCTCGTCCAGCTGCACCCGAGAACGGATGCCGTGGGTACGAGGGCCGAACGCCACATTGTCGTAAATACTCATGGGGAAGGGATTGGGCTTCTGGAACACCATGCCCACCCGCTTACGCAGCAGGTTCACATCCATATCCCCGTAAATATCCTCTCCATCCAGCAGTACCTGCCCATCGATCCTGCATCCCTCCACCAGATCATTCATCCGGTTCAGAGATTTCAGCAGAGTGGACTTGCCGCAGCCGGAGGGGCCGATAAAGGCGGTGATCTCACGGGGTGCAATCTCCAGCTGTACATTTTTCAGTGCATGAAAGCTGCCATAATGCAGATTCATGTCATGAATCGAAAACTTATTCATCCTTATTTGCGCCTCCTGCAAATTTTTTCGCCACTGCCCCTGACAGGCAGTTGATGCCGATGACTACCACCAGCAGCACCACTGCCGTGGCGTATGCCTGGTTGGTGTAAAGCCCTTCGTTCAGCAGTGCGTACATGTGCACCGACAAGGTTCGGGTGGACGAGAACAGATCCTTCGGCACTGCCGCATAGGTGCCGGCGGTAAAGATCAGAGCAGCGGTTTCTCCCACGATACGCCCCACTGCCAGGATCACGCCAGAAAGGATCCCCGGCACGGCACTGGGCAGTACAATGGTGAAAATCGTCCGCAGCTTCCCGGCACCCAGGCCAAAGCTGCCCTCCCGGTAGGTGCCGGGTANNNTCCCGGTAGGTGCCGGGTACAGCCAGCAGCGCCTCCTCCGTGGTACGCATGATTAAGGGCAGCACCATGATCGCCATGGTACAGACACCGGACAGCAGGGAGTAATCCCAACCGCAGGCAATGACAAAGAACAGAAAGCCGAACAAGCCATACACGATGGAGGGAATGCCCTGGAGGGTCTCCGTGGTGATCCGCACCACCTTCACCAGCTTGCTGCCGGTTTTGGCGTACTCGGTCATGTACACCGCCGCACCCACCCCAATGGGCACCGCCAGCAACAGAGTCAGCCCGGTCATCAGCAGGGTGTTGATGATGGAGGGCAGCATGGACACATTCTCGCTGGTGTACTTCCAGGCAAACAGCTCCGGGGTCAGGTTGGGAATGCCCTTGACCAGAATGTAAGCGATCAAAAACAGCAGCAGCCCGATGGTAAATACCGCTGCACCGTACAGCAGCAGCCGTACCGCCAGGGAACCCTTATGCCCCCGGTACTGGCGCAGCGCCTTGGACAGCTTCATATTACCCCTCCTTCCGCTTGAGCAGCGAGAACATCAGATTGATGATAAGAATAAACACGAACAGCACCACCGCAGTGGCAATGAGGGCTTCCCGGTGCAGATCCGCCGCATAGCCCATTTCCAGCACGATGTTGGCGGTCAGCGTCCGGACACCGGAAAGCAGACCGTCCGGCATCACTGCTGCGTTGCCGGCTACCATAACCACCGCCATAGTTTCCCCGATGGCACGGCCTGTACCCAGGATCACTCCGGCGGTAATGCCGGAGCGGGCACCGGGCATCACAGCGCAGAACACGCTGCGTTCCTTGGTGGCGCCCAGCGCAAGGGCGCCTTCATAGTAGCTTTCCGGCACAGCCCGGATGCTTGCCTCGGTCACGCTGATGATGGTGGGCAGGATCATAATGCCCAGCAGCACGGATGCGGTCAGGATCCCCTTGCCGCTGCCCCCGAACAGGGACTGCACCAGAGGTACGATGACCACCAGTCCGAAAAAGCCGTATACGATGGACGGGATCCCTGCCAGCAGATCCACTGCCGGCTTCAGCAGCCGATGCAGCCTTGGGGGACAGAACCGAGCCAGGAATACGGCGCAGAGAATGCCGATGGGTACCCCCACCAGCACTGCCCCGGCGGTAACATAAATGCTGCCGATGATCATGGGGAAGATGCCGAACTGCTTCTCAAGGGGCTTCCACCGCTCCCCCAGCAGGAACTTGTCAGCGCCGATCTCGCCGATGGCGGGAATGCCGTTGGAAAACAAGAACCAGCAGATCAGCACCACCGCCAGGATGGAAATGCAGGCACACAGGGCGAACAGCAACCGCATGCCGGTTTCCTTGATTTTTTGCATAAGCCATGCCTCCATATCTGTTTTCTATGGTTCTATTGTAGCATCCGGCGTGTAAAATCCACAATCCGCACCAGTTTAGAACTATGTTAAATCCGGAAATGGAATGTTAAATCCGTCTGAAATCCCCGTTTTTTCTGTCGGGTATTGAAAAAAAAGTGCACTTGTAGTATAATCATAATTATGACAAAATCCACAGGAAAGAGTGATCCGATTGTCAAAGACATTTTTAATGGGCAATGCCGCCATCGCCATGGGCGCATTGCACGCCGGCGTAAACCTGGTGGCAGGATACCCCGGCACACCCTCTACGGAGATCCTGGAGACGGTTGCCAAGTGCAATGACGGCTCCGTATATGTAGAGTGGTCCGTCAACGAAAAGGCTGCACTGGAGGTGGCTGCCGGCGCATCCTACGCCGGGGCACGCACCCTGGTCACCATGAAGCAGGTAGGGCTGAACGTGGCGTCCGACCCGCTGATGAGCCTTGCCTATGTAGGCGTCAAGGGGGGCATGGTCATCGTTTCCGCAGACGATCCGGGGCCCATCTCCTCCCAGACCGAGCAGGATACCCGGCACTTCGCCCAGTTCGCAAAGCTGCCGGTGTTTGATCCCTCCACCCCGGAGGAAGCCTATGAAATGATCCAGGACGCCTTTGCATACTCTGAAAAATACGGCACGCCGGTGTTGTTCCGACCTACCACCCGGGTCTGTCACAGTTGTGCAGACATTCAGCTCCATGAGACCCCCACAGTACACAAACCGGAGGGCTTTGTGAAGGACACCATGCGGTGGGTGATCTTCCCACGCACCTCCTATCTGAATCATATCAAGCTGGAGGAGCGCACCCCGGTGCTGAGCAAGGACTTCTCCGCTTATCGGTTCAACCAGCTCACCGGCAGCGGGAAACTGGGCATTGTCACCTCCGGCATCAGCTACACCTATTTACAGGAGGCGCTGGAGGATTACACCGGACAGGTCAAGGTGCTGAAAATCGCCACCGCCAACCCCTTCCCGGAGGAACTGGCACTGCAGTTCCTGGAGGGACTGGAACAGGTGCTTGCCATTGAAGAACTGGATCCGGTGCTGGAACGGGCGCTGACCTATCTGTGCGGCAAGCATCACCTGCCGGTACAGATCCACGGCAAGCTGGACGGCATGGTGCAACCTGCCGGGGAAAACAGTGTGGAATCCGTACATAAAGTACTGGAGGGCTATCTGGGACTGGATGCCATTCCGGCTGTACAGCTGCCGGAACCGCCCCAAATGCCGGTGCGTCCGCC
>NZ_FR894929.1:38174-47520 GCF_000434255.1 Ruminococcus sp. CAG:379
CGTCCGCCGGTGCTGTGTGCAGGCTGTCCCCACCGGGCATCCTTCTACGCAGTCAAGCAGGCTATGAAGGGGCGCAAGGCAGTATTCAGCGGTGACATCGGCTGCTACACCCTGGGCAACGCCATGCCCCTGGATATGGTGGATACCTGTCTGTGCATGGGTGCGGATGTTACCATGGCGCAGGGTCTCCACCGGATCGAACCGGACACGGTGAACTTCTCCTTTATCGGGGATTCCACCTTCTTTGCCTCCGGCATGACGGGGATCGTCAACGCCGTATACAACCAGACGGATATTATTCTGATGGTGCTGGACAATTCCACCACTGCCATGACCGGACACCAGCCCCATCCGGGCACCGGCATGACCATGATGCATGAGATCTCCCCCAGGGTAAGCATTGAAGCCATCCTCCGGGCTGTAGGGCTTACCAATGTGGAAACGGTAGATCCCCTGAACCTGGAGCAGACCATCCAGGCAGTCAGGACGGCAGCCGACAAGCCCGGGGTCAAGGCGATCATCTGCAAATCCCCCTGCATTGCGGTCAGCAAGCCTGCAAAACGGCTCCAGGTGGACGAAAGCCGCTGCGTCGGCTGCAAGCAGTGCATCCGGGAGCTGGGCTGTCCCGCCATTTCCTTGAAGGGGCAGAAGGCATACATTGAGCCGGATCTTTGCTTCGGCTGTACCATCTGTGCACAGATCTGCAAGCCCGGTGCCATCAGAGAGGAGGATGCACAATGACAAGCACAAGCTGTCTGCTGTGCGGCGTGGGAGGACAGGGCACAGTCCTTGCCTCCAAGCTGCTGGCATATGCCTATATGCAACAGGGAAAATCCGTCCGCACCGCCGAAACCATCGGCATGGCGCAGCGGGGCGGCTGCGTGGTAAGCCATGTTCGTGCCGGAGCTGAAATCCACTCGCCGCTGATCCCCAAGGGCAAGGCGGATGTGATGATCGCCTTTGAACCGGCGGAGGCTGTCCGCTGTCTGCCCTTTTTAAAGCAGGGGGGCACTGTTGTGGTCAACCAAAAGGCTGTCAAGCCCGTGACCGCATCCCTCAGCGGCCTTGCCTATACGGGAGCGGAGATGCTGGAGTACCTGCAATCCGCCGGCATCCGCACCATTCTCATTGACGGAGACGCTGTGTGCGCTGCCTGTCAGTCTCCCAAGGTGCTGAACATTGCGCTGCTGGCTGCGGCAGCCAATACAGATGCCCTGGGCATCAGCGTGGCACAACTAAAGGACGCTGTGCAGCAGCTGGTACCGGAAAAATTCCACGCCCTGAACCTGGGCGCCATTGAATATGTATGCAACCGCTAGGAAGGAGCTCCCACTATGAAAATGACAGAAACACAATTTAATCTGATTAAGGCACAGCTGAAAAAACTGACCTCCCAGCCCTGCTTCTACCAGAGAAAGCTGGAGGGCATCCACGTCGACCAGATCCAGTCCCAGGAGGATTTTGAAACCCTGCCCTTCACCTGGAAGGGAGATCTGCGGGAAGCATACCCGCTGGGATTGCAGGCAGTCCCGGACGAGGAGATCATCCGGATCCACTCCTCCTCCGGTACCACCGGCACACCGGTCATCATCCCCTACACCCGGCAGGATGTGGAGGACTGGACAGAAATGTTCAAGCGCTGCTATGAAACCGCCGGCATCACCAATCTGGATCGGATCCAGATCACACCGGGCTATGGTCTGTGGACGGCAGGCATCGGCTTCCAGAACGGTGCGGAACGCCTGGGGGCAATGGTGATCCCCATGGGTCCCGGCAATACGGATAAGCAGCTGCGGATGATGATGGATATGAAATCCACCGTGCTGTGCGCCACCTCTTCCTATGCGCTGCTGCTGGCAGAGGAAATCGCAAAGCGGGGCATCGGGAACCGGATCCACCTGCGCAAGGGCGTCATCGGCTCCGAACGCTGGGGTGAAAAGATGCGGAACCGGATCGCCAACGAACTGGGGGTACAGCTATATGACATTTACGGTCTGACCGAGGTATACGGCCCCGGCATCGGCATCAGCTGCGACCACGCCTGCGGCATACATGTATGGACGGATTATCTGTACTTTGAGGTGGTGGATCCCAAGACCGGGAAGAATGTACCGGACGGGGAGATCGGCGAGCTGGTCATCACCACCCTGCATAAGCAGGGCGCACCCCTGATTCGCTACCGAACCCATGATCTGACCAGGGTGATCCCCGGCGAATGCCCCTGCGGCTGTCCTTTCCCCCGGATCGACACCATCCTGGGCAGAACCGACGACATGGTCAAGGTCAAGGGCGTCAACATCTTCCCCAGCCAGATCGAAGAGCTGCTCACCGGCATTGAGGGGGCATCCAGTGAATACCAGTTCATGCTGGATCATATGAACGGCAAGGACATCTGCACTCTGTTCGTGGAAGCCAACGATGGGGCGAACCGCTACGAACTGGAGATCGAGCTCCAGAACGCATTTAAGTCCAAAATCGGCATTTCTGTAAACGTGAAGCCAGTCAGCATCGGGGAGTTGCCCCGCAGCGAGAAAAAATCTACCCGGGTGTTCGACAACCGGTATTGATGCAATATGAAAAAGCAGGCATGATATTATGCCTGCTTTTTTTCGTTGGAAAGCCATTCGCAAAGTCCCAGGGCAGCGGCAGCTCCGTCAGCGGCGGCGGTACAGAGCTGTCGGGTGGACTTGGTGCGGCAATCCCCGGCGCAGAAGATCCCCTGTGCCGTGGTACGGCAGTCCTCCCCGGCACGGATATACCCGCCCGGATCCAACTCCACCAGGCGAGCAAAGGGCTCCGTCCTGGGCTGTCGCCCTACCGCAATGAACAAGGCGTCCACCGCCAGGGTTTCCCCGGATTGCAGGCGGATACCGGACAGCCGTTCCGGCCCCAAAAGCTCCGTGACGGATGCGTCTGTCCGGATCTCCACGTTGTGCAGAGCCTGCACCTGTTCCAACAGAGCTTTCTCGCCCCGGAAGCTGCTGCGCCGGTGGATCAGATACACCCGACCGCAGCCCTGCGCCAGCAGCAGGCAATCCAACAGGGCGGTGTTGCCGCCCCCCACCACTGCCACATTCTTACCCAGGTACAATCCCCCATCGCATGCAGCGCAGTAGGACACTCCGTGACCAGTCAGTGCCTCCTCCCGTGCAAGCCCCAGGGGACGGCTTCTGGCTCCGGTTGCCAGAATCAGTCCCCTGCCCTCGAATATCCCCCGGTCTGTATGCAGGGCAAAGCCATTCTGCCGCCGTTCCGCCCGTTCCACCCGGGCACTTTCATATCCGGCACCTGCCCCCAGCGCCTGGTCGTAGATCCGCTTTGCCAGATCCGCCCCGGAGATCCGATCGATGCCCGGGTAGTTTTCCACCAGGGGCGCATTGACAATCTGTCCCCCGTAATACTGCTGCTCCAGCACCAGGGTACTGCATCCAGCCCGGGCAGCATACAGCGCCGCCGTCAGCCCGGCGATCCCCCCGCCGGAAATCAGAATCTCGTACATATGCATCCCTCCCGGAGGAGTATGCCCGGTCTGACGGAGAATATCCGATCTGAGCAATTAAAAATTGACCCCAATGCAAAAACAGCATCATAAAAGGGTGGGGAAACATGAAACCGCTTTCTAAACAGGTCAGATCAGCTAATCAAGAATTCTTGTGCAGATTCCTTGACTTTTTGTGCAAAATGCGGTACACTAATTGTAGGTGCAGATTCTCTGCATATAATCGGAAACAGCGGCAAAAGTCGCAACTGATTTTGAGAGGGGATAGAATTTATGAAACAGTTCTGGCGCAAAACTGCGTCGGTCATGACGGCTGCTGCGCTTCTGGCAGGTACCTCCGTATTCTTTACGGATGCTATGAGCGGACAGGGGCTGCGTACCGGCGCGGTGGACGACACAAACGATGATTGGCTTCACGCTGAGGGAGACAAGCTGTACGATATGTACGGCAACGAGGTCTGGCTCACCGGTGCAAACTGGTTCGGCATGAACTGCAGCGAGTGCTTCCTGCACGGACTCTGGTCCTGTGACATGAGCGACACGCTGGCATCCATTGCGGATCACGGCATCAACCTGCTGCGGATCCCGGTATCCACGGAACTGCTGTATTACTGGATGATCGGCGAGCCGGATCCGGCTTCCGGCATCAACGCAAAAAATACCCCGGACTACAGCTTCAACCCGGAGCTTTGCCGGGAGGACGGCACCCAGATGGACAGCCTGGAGATTTTTGACGTGCTGCTGAAGCTGTGTAAGGAAAACGGCATCAAGGTCATGGTGGACGTACACAGTCCGGACGCCAACAACTCCGGTCACAATTACGAGCTTTGGTACGGCAAGGAAATGAGCACCGGCGTTATGGTCACCACAGAGATCTGGATGGATACCTGGGTGTGGCTGGCTGACCGGTATAAGAATGACGACACACTGATCGCTCTGGATCTGAAAAACGAGCCGCACGGCAAGCGGGGCTACGACTCTGCAACCTGCCCCACAACCATTGCAAAGTGGGACAATTCCACGGACGAAAACAACTGGAAATACGCTGCAGAAACCTGTGCCAAGAAGATCCTGGAGGTCAATCCCAACGTGCTGATCGTGGTGGAGGGCATTGAGCAGTACCCCAAGACAGAGCAGGGATACAACTTCGATACTCCCGACGTGTGGGAGCCTACCGTGAATCGTCCTTCTCCCTGGCATCCGGCATGGTGGGGCGGCAACCTGCGGGGCGTAAAGGATTACCCCATCGACCTGGGCGAGCATCAGGATAAGCTGGTGTACTCCCCCCACGATTATGGCCCCTCCGTTTATGCACAAACCTGGTTTGACAAGGATTTCACCACCCAGACCCTGCTGGATGATTACTGGTATGACACCTGGGCATACATTGACGACCAGGGCATTGCGCCCCTGCTGATCGGCGAGTGGGGCGGATTCATGGACGCTGGCAAGAACCAGAAGTGGATGAGTCTGCTGCGGGATTACATGATCGAAAATCACATCAACCACACCTTCTGGTGCATCAACCCCAACTCCGGCGACACCGGCGGATTGCTGGACGCTACCTTCTCCAAGTGGGATGAGGAAAAATACGGACTAATGGAGCCGTCTCTTTGGCAGGATGACAACGGTCGCTACATCAGTGCGGATCATGTGTATCCCCTGGGCAGCAACGGGCAGAGCCTGACCGAGTACTATGGCGGCACACCGACACCGCCGACCACCACAACCAAGCCTGCTGACACCACTGCCTCCGGCACCGTCACCAAGGGCGACCTGAACAAGGACGGCAAGGTTACCATCGCCGACCTGCTGCTGATGAGCCGATATCTGGTGCGGGAGATCGACGCTTCCAAGATTCCCTCTACGGCAGCATGTGACGTAAACGGGGACGGGCGGGTCAACGCAGTGGACTGCGTACTGGTCAAGCAGTTCCTGGCGCATCTGATCGACAAATTCCCTGCATAAAAAGCTTTGGCGTGCTGCAAATGCAGCACGCCTTTTTGCACCCTCACGCAGAAATCCCCCGGCATCCAGGGATGTCGGGGGCTGTTTGATTGATTCGCAATACTACACAGAGATGATGCGACGCTGTCTTTATGTGTGCTGCTCGGTCAGTTCCCGGTACAGACCCAGGTACAGCTCCGCAGACACGTTCCAGCTGAAGTCACTCTCCATAGCGGTTTTTTGTAGTGCCTTCCAGCGGGGCTTGTCATCGTAAGCAATCTTTGCCCGGTTGCATGCGCCCAGCATATCGTGAGCATTGTAGGTTTTGAAGGTGAATCCGTTGCCGTTTTCACCGCCGCCATCCCGGACGGTATCCCGCAGACCACCGGTCTCCCGGACGATGGGCAGGGTGCCGTAACGCATTGCCACCATCTGTGCCAAACCGCAGGGCTCACTCTGGGAGGGCATCAGGAACATGTCGCAGCCGGCATAGATCCGTCTTGCCAGCTGGGGGATGAAGCCCAGTGTAACGCTGACTCTGCCCGGATGCCGCCAAGCCATTTCCTTGAAGAAATCCTCAAAGATTTTCTCGCCGCTGCCCAGAATGGCAAATTTATAGCCAAGATTCAGAATATCCTCAAACACATAGCGGATCAGATCGATGCCCTTATGGGACACGAACCGGGTCACGATGCCGATGATGGGTTCGTCTCCATCCTGCAATCCCAGTTCCTCCAGCAGCGCCTGCTTGCACTTCGCCTTGCCCTGCATATTTTTCACAGAGTAATTTGCCGGAATCGCCGGATCCGTTTCCGGATTGTAGCCATCCACGTCGATGCCGTTCAGGAAGCCGCACAGCTTGTACTGCTTGGTGTTCAATGCCCGATCCAGCCCATGGGAATACCACGGATCCAGGATCTCCCAGGCATAGCTGGGGCTTACGGTGGTGATCTTGTCGGCGGTTTCAATGGCGCCCTTCATCATATTCACGCAGCCGTCATACTCCAACAGTCCGGTGTGATACAGGGGAATGCCCATCAGCTCGTTGAGCACTTCCTTGCCGTACTTGCCCTGGTACTGGATGTTGTGGATGGTGAATATGGTATGGATGTTCTCATAGCCCTGCTGATACTTGTAGAAAATCTGGTAGTACACCGGGATCATGGCAGCCTGCCAGTCGTTGGCGTGAATGATGTCCGGCTTGAAGTCGATACAGCGGATCATTTCCAGCACTGCACGGCTGTAGAATACAAACCGCTCACAGTCATCATAGAAGCCGTAGATGCCGTCTCTGCCGAAGTAGTACTCATTGTCGATAAAATAATAGGTCACACCCTTGTAAATGCCGGTGAAAATGCCGCAGTACTGCTTCCGCCAGGAAACGTCCACGGTAATATTGGTCAGAAAGGTCAGAGAAGCACGCATTTCCGCAGAAATGCACTTGTACAGGGGGATCACGACCCGACAGTCATGTCCCTTTTTCACAATAGCGGAGGGCAGAGAGCCGGCAACATCCGCCAGACCGCCGGACGCTACATAGGGCAATGCCTCACTGGCTGCAAACAAAATATTCATACGGATCATCCCTCCTGCAATTAAATCTTCGCACCCTTGCTGATATACAACGGATAGCTCTGGGAACCGGTCAGTACCCGGTCATCCACGATTTCCACGTCCTTGTCGGTGATCACACAGTTCAGACTGCACTTGCTGCCGATGGAGGTGTTCTGCATGATGACGCTGTTCTTGACCACGGTGCCCTTGCCGATCTTCACACCCCGGAACAATACGCAGTTTTCCACCTTTCCCTCAATGATACAGCCATCGGCAATCAAGGAGTTCTGGATGTCGGACTCCAGGCCAAACCGAACCGGGCCGTTGTCCATGATCTTTGTGTAGATGGGGGCGGATTTCTTAAACAAACCGTTCCGGTTTTCCGGATTCAGCAGTGCCAGATTCGCCTCATAGTAGCTGGACAGACTGTCCAGCCGGGCAACGTAGCCCGTATGCTCATAAGCGGTGATCCGGTAGCCTGCCGCCTTGTCCTGCAGCACATCCCGGCTGAGGCTGTACTGATTCCGGCTCATTTTCTCCTTAACCAGCTGCTTGAGGAAGGATTTGCTCAACACAAAGGTGTTCATACACAGGTTGCCGGTGCCCCGCATGGGCGGATCGATCATAACATCGTCCACCATGCCGTCCTCCCCGATGCCCAGGAGCGTGGCATTCTGGTTCACGTCCTTATCGTAGAAGCCCTTGGAGTATGCTACGGTAATATCCGCACCGCTTTCGATGTGCGCACGGATCATGGGCCGGTAGTCGATGGTGGTCACAATGTCGCAGTCGGACAGCACCACATATTCTGCCGGAGAATGCTCTACATACTCCCACACTCCGTCCAGTGCTTCCAGTCTGCCCCGGTAAATACCGGTGCCAACATGGCTGAAGGGAGGCAGCAGATGCAGACCGCCGTTCTTTCGGGAAAGATCCCACTCACGGCCGGAGCCAAGGTGATCCAGCAGGGAGCCGTAGTTGGATTTTGTGATGACTCCCACGTCGTCAATGTCGGAATTGACCATATTGGACAGGGGGAAGTCGATCAGCCGGTACCGTCCCCCAAAGGGCACGGAGCCCATGGTGCGGAGCTTGGTCAGATCAATGATGGAGGAATCGTGCATACTTGCAAAAATCAATCCCATTACGCTAATATTTGCACTCATAGTCACATCTCCTTACAGGTTGTCAGATATAATCTGCTTGGGCAGTACGGTTTTTCCTTCGGAAACATCCACCTTGTGACCTACGACTGCAATGCCCCATTCGTCACGGTTCTCGATGGTCTCCGGACTTGCGCCGATCTTAGCGTTCTCGTGGATCACGCAGTCCTCACCTACGATGGCGTATTCCACCACAGCACCTGCCTTGATGACCGTGCCGGGCATGATGATGCTGTACTTGACGGTGGCATTCTCCTCTACCACAGCGCCGGAGAAGATGATGGAAAAGTCCACGGTGCCGTTGATCTCACTGCCTTCGGAGATCATGGAATTTTCAACCGCCGCCTTGTCCCCGATGTACTGCGGGGGCATATTCAGGTTCCGGGAGTAGATCTTCCACTCCTTATCATACAGATCCAGAGGCACGCTGGGACTCAGCAGATCCATATTTGCCTCCCACAGGCTGTCCAGCGTCCCCACGTCCTTCCAGTAGCCCTCGAAGGCATAAGCGAACAGCCGCTCCCCTGCTGCCAGCATTGCAGGGATGATATCCTTGCCGAAATCCTTGGATCCGGAGTTTGCATTCTCGTTTTCGATCAGATACTGCTTGAGCTTCTTCCAGGTGAAGATGTAGATACCCATGGATGCCAGCGTGGACTTGGGTTCCTTGGGCTTTTCCGTAAAGTCCACAACTCTGCCTTCCTCATCGCAGGTCATGATGCCGAACCGGGAAGCCTCCTCCATGGGAACGTCCAGAACGGCAATGGTGCTGTCCGCCTGATGCTGCTTGTGGAACTGGAGCATCTTGGAGTAATCCATCTTGTAAATGTGATCGCCCCCCAGAATGATCACATACTCCGGGTCATAGCGCTCGATAAAGCTCATATTCTGGTAGATGGCGTTGGCGGTACCCTCGTACCAGGATGCCCCTGCATTGGTCTGGTAAGGGGGCAGCACATGTACGCCGCCGTGCAGCTTATCCAGATCCCAGGGCTGTCCGTTGCCGATGTAGTCGTTCAGCACCAGGGGCTGGTACTGGGTCAGCACGCCCACCGTATCGATGCCGGAATTGGTGCAGTTGGAAAGGGGAAAATCAATGATCCGGTACTTGCCGCCATAGGGTACAGCCGGCTTTGCCATATCCTGGGTCAGCGCATACAAGCGGCTGCCTTGTCCGCCCGCC
>NZ_FR894929.1:47547-50123 GCF_000434255.1 Ruminococcus sp. CAG:379
CCAGGAGCATTGCTACACATTCTTTTTTAATGTACATAATTCATACTCGATTTTTCCGGAAGGGAAAAATCCACTCCTCTCTGCATTCGTTGGTAAAACTTCTATTTCTGCGCCGCTTTGGGCGGTGCGGATTTCTTAGTCGATCTGCGTTTTTTATACGGCACCGGCTTGAAGAACATGGTGGACAAGGGCGCCAGCGTCAGCGCAATGCTGTTGTCAAAGCCATGCATGGGGATGGCTTCGGATTTGACGGCTTTTTCTGCTGCGCCGGAGCCGCCGAATTCCGTGGCGTCCGAATTGAACAGCAGCTTATAGCTGCCCTTATAGGGCACACCGATCCGGTATTCCCGCCGCTCCACCGGCACAAAGTTGCACACCACGATCAGCTCCTCACCCTTGTCGTCAAACCGGCGGAAGGCAATGACGCTTTGCTGATAATCGTCATTGGCGATCCAGCTAAATCCATCCCAGGAGTCGTCCCGCTCCCACAGGGGCGGATGCTCCGCATAAAACCGATTCAATTTCCGGGTGTACTTGAGCATGGTGTTGTGCTTGGGGTAATCCAGAAGCATCCAGTCCAGCTGCTGCTGATAATCCCACTCCTTCATCTGGGCAAACTCCTGTCCCATAAAGAGCAGCTTCTTGCCCGGATGCGCCATCATATAGCCAAGAAACGCCCGGTAGGAGTCGAATTTCTGATCGTAGCCGCCGCTCATCTTGCCGATCATGGAGCATTTGCCATGCACCACTTCATCGTGGGAAATGGGCAGCACGTAATTTTCGGAAAAACAGTAGAAGAACGAGAAGGTCAGCTTATCGTGGTTGCCGGAGCGGAACAGAGGATCCATGGACATATAGCTGAGCATATCGTTCATCCAGCCCATATTCCATTTAAAGTTAAACCCCAGACCTCCGTCGCAGGTAGGCTTGGTGACCATGGGCCAGGCGGTGGATTCCTCGGCGATCATCAACGCATCCGGGAACTTTTCAAACACTGCTTCATTGAGATGCCGCAGGAAATCGATGGCCTCTAAATTCTCCCTGCCCCCGTTCTTGTTGGGGCACCACTGACCATCCGGCCGGTCGTAATCCAGGTACAGCATGGATGCCACCGCATCCACCCGGAGACCATCCACGTGAAATTCCTCAAACCAGCAGCATGCACTGGAGATCAGGAAGGAGCACACCTCCGGCCTGCCGTAATCGAACACCTTGGTGCCCCAGGCGAAATGCTCCCCCTTGCGCACGTCCTCGTATTCGTAGCAGCATCCACCGTCAAACTCGAACAAGCCGTGTTCATCCTTGGGGAAGTGCGCCGGTACCCAGTCCAGGATCACCCCGATGCCGGCAGCATGGAACGCATCCACCATGGCACGGAAATCATCCGGCGTACCAAACCGGGAGGTGGGGGCAAAATAGCCCGTGACCTGATAGCCCCAGGAGCCGTCGTAGGGATACTCCGTCAGGGGCATGAACTCAATATGGGTATAAGACATTTTTTGCAGATACGGGATCATCTGCTTTGCAAAGGTCCGGTAATCCAGAAAGCTCCCGTCCGGATTGGTGCGCCAAGAGTTAAAATGTACTTCGTACACATTCACCGGGCTTTTGTAAATATTTCTCTGCCGCTTGGCTTTGCGCCAGGCGTCATCCTTCCATTCATAGCTGCTCTCGTAGATCTTGGAGGCAGTGGCTGGCCGGGTCTCATAATGCGCTCCGTAAGGATCCGCCTTCATACGGATCTTGCCGTCCCTGCCCTCGATGCTGTATTTATAGGCAGCGAACTGCTCCAGCCTGGGGATGCAGCATTCCCATACGCCGCCCCCGATGGCGTGCATGGGGGTCTGACTTCTGTCCCAGCGGTTGAAATCTCCCACCAGGGAAACGGATCGGGCATGGGGCGCCCAGACCCGGAAGCAATGATACTGTGTACCCTTGCTGGATATCGTGTGTGCGCCGAAAAATAAATAGGACTTGCAATTTTTCCCGCTCAAAAACAAAGACAGCGGAAATTCATTTTCTTTTTGCAGATCCGGAATCATAGTATCACCCTCCCCTATGCTTACATTTTAACAGATTCCCGCCCTGGATTCAAGCATTTCTGCGCACATCCAAAAAAGTTCATATACTCCGCCTAGAATCAACCGTCCATTTTATGCATATTGTACAAAATCGCAAAAAATCGCGTGGAAAACGCCTTGACTCCTCGTATATTTTTCACAAAATTCTGCAAGGCATAAAGAAGGCGGCTGATGCCGCCTTCTTAGTCCGTGTTCCTTCTGACCTGCGCCAGCAGCACTGTGATATCGTCCGGTCTGCCGTCTGCCGCACTGCGCTGTGCCTTGCAGCAGATAGCCTGGGCAGTCTGCTGAAGGGAGCCTCCTGCCAGCAGCTTCTGCTTGACAAAGGCGTACTCGCTTTCCTCCACCCCGTCGGACATCAGCACGATCACGTCCGAATCCTCCAGCCGGAGCCGGGTCACATGCGCCTCCGGTCTGCCCACGATGCCGATGGGAAAGGTGGGGGTCTGGTACATGGTCACCACCTGTCCCTGCTGGATCAGAGTGGGGGCTGCC